>CANFEI010000010.1 GCA_947445495.1 Alcaligenaceae bacterium | reverse complement strand
TTCTTACAACACACACTGGTAGTCTTCCGCGCCCGCTCGAGCTGGTGCAGATGTATGCGGATCGTGCCAATGGGGCTGCAGTAGACCCCGTAGCACTTGAGTCGCTTGGCCATCAAGCCATGCAAACTGCCGTGGATCTTCAGCTCGCGAATGGTATCGACGTTGGTAACAATGGCGAGCAGCAGAGGGAAGGTTTCTTTTTGTATGTGCAACGTCGCATGTCAGGCTTTGGTGGCACGTGGAAGCGCTTTTCGCGCGGCGATGTTGAACGCTATCCAGAATTTAAAAAAATGCTGGAGCAGCAGTCTGGCGGCAAGGTCGCCGTCAGCAATTTCTTGCCTCCACGCGTAACCGGTGAGGTTCGCTATATCGATCCTGACTTGGCAGCGTCTGAGGCGCGCGATTTCCGCAGTACGCTTAATGCAAGAACGGAAAAGTCGTTCACAGAGGCGTTCTTGACGGCTCCGTCACCCGGCATCATTGCTTCGGCCTGTAAGAATGAGTACTACGACACAGAAGAAGCCTATCTTGCTGCCTTGGCCGAAGCGCTACGCCTTGAGTACGAGGCGATTGTTGAAAATGGTTTTATCTTGCAGATTGATTGTCCCGACTTGGCGCTGGAACGACACGTTTCCTATCATGATGAGTCGGACGCAAAATTTTTAGGGTTCATTGAGCGTGTTGTTTCAGCCATCAATGTGGCGTTACGCAATATTCCGCAAGACCGCGTCCGTATGCACGTGTGCTGGGGGAATTATGAAGGGCCTCATGATTGTGATGTGCCACTACGCAAGATATGGCCTGTCATTCGTCAAACGAAAGTTGGTGGTTTTGTACTGCCCTTTGCGAATGCACGACATGCTCACGAAATGAAGGTCTTGCGTGAGCAGCCATTACAGGACAACCAGGTAATCGTCGCTGGTGTGATTGATGTATTGACGAACTTTGTCGAGCATCCAGAGGTGATTGCTGAACGGCTTGAGCGAGTGGCCGCAGAGGTCGGAGATCCAACGCGCGTGTTAGCAGGAACCGATTGTGGCTTTGATACGTCGGCGGGGATGGGACGTGTCGCGACTGATGTGGTCTGGGCAAAATTACGCGCACTTGCTGAAGGCGCACGTATCGCTAGCGACCGATTGATGAAGTAATCATACCGAGTAGGCCCAGGGCCGGTTGGCACGATCAGCAGCTCTGAATCGTTCGATTGACTCAGATTTGGAAAGAGTCAGCGAGATCTCGTCGAGACCTTGCAATAGCATTTCTCGCAGCGCTGGGGGAGCGGTAAAGCTAAAGCGTTTGCCGCTGGCTGTGCTGACACAGAGGCCCTCTAAATCGACAGTGATTTTCGCTTGACCTGAGCTCGCCTCGACTTCTGAAACAAGTTCTTTGATTTGCCCAATCGGAAGTTCGACCGGAACAATGCCATTGCGATAGCAGTTATTAAAAAATATCCCGCCAAACGAAGGCGCAATCACTGCGCGAAACCCAAACTCCCTCAGCGCTTTTGGAGCACGTTCACGGGATGAGCCACAACCAAAATTTCGATCTGCGAGCAAAATTTCAGAGCGATCGAAGGGCGCTTGATTCAAAATGAATTCAGGATTGGGCGTTCCATTCGCTAAAAAACGCCAACCATTAAAGAGATGCGCACCATAGCCTTTGGCATCCGTCCCTCCAAGGAAGAGCGCAGGAATGATCTGATCCGTATCAATATTGATACGCATGAAGGGTGCTGCAACCCCAGTAATACGCTGAAGTGCTTCCATGTTTAGCTCAGCTCCCGAGCGTCTGCGATACAGCCCATGATGGCAGACGCCGCAACGGTTGCAGGACTGGCAAGATGCGTGCGTGTCTTGGGACCTTGTCGCGATTCAAAGTTTCGATTTGTCGTACTAATCACGCGCAAGTCCGCAAAACGATTGTCGCCGATATGCCCACAGAAACCACAGGCAGATTCGTGCCATTCGAATCCTGCGTCTTTAAAGATTTTGTCAATGCCTTCGGCTTCTGCTGCGCGTTTAACCGGGCTAGAGCCTGGTACGCAAATGGCCTGAATCCCCGCCTTCACCTTTCGACCTTTTAGGATCTGCGCTGCGGCACGCAAATCAGTGAGGCGCGCATTGGTGCACGAGCCGATATAAGCAACGTCTATGGGAGTGCCGCGAATTGGCTCGTCTGCGTGAAGTCTCATATAAGTCAGAGCACGCTCACCCAGCGCATTAGCCTCTTTATCGACGGCTTGGCTAGGTTTTGGCACAGTTGCGCCAATACTACCTACTTGCTGAGGACTGATCCCCCACGTCACCTGGGGCTCGAGCGCATCGCAATCGATCGTAATCTCTTTATCAAACACTGCATCATCATCGGTCTTAAGGGTTCGCCAGTAGTTTGTCGCTTTCTGCCACGCAGCGCCCTTTGGTGAAAACTCTGCACCTTTTAGATATTCAAAGGTCTTTTCGTCTGGAGCGACAAAACCGTATTTGCACGAAAACTCGATAGACATGTTGCAAAGAGTGAGTCGTCCGTCGATCGGAAGATCGCGCACCGCACTGCCTGCGTATTCCGTTGCGTAGCCAATGCCACCCTGAGCGCCGATTGTGCCAATTAAGGCCAAGATCATATCCTTTGCAAATACGCCTGGCTTGAGGGTTCCTTCAAAATTCACCCGCATCGTCTTAGGCTTTGCTTGCGCGAGGGTCTGCGTGGCCAGCACATGCTCCGCTTCAGACGCTCCAATCCCCCAAGCGAGTGCCCCGACTCCGCCTATCGTGCTGGTATGGCTGTCGCAACACACTAATGTCGCGCCGGGGAAGGCAATGCCAAGCTCAGGAGCTACGACATGTGCAATACCTTGTCGAGGATCGTCGTAGTCGATGAAGTGCAGCCCGTATTTTTTAGAAGCATCTCGAGTGGTCTGTATCATCGCGGGACCACTAGACGAAACGGAGTCGCAGGGACCTCTTCCCGGTTGCGTTGATATCAAGTGTTCGATAACAGTAAAGACTTGTCCGCGACTAATTGGCGTGCGTCCAGCTTCTTCAAGTGCTCTCAGTGCTTGACTGCCTGAGAGCTCGTGCAAGACAAGTCGATCGACTTGCAATAGTTCAGACTCTTCGTCCAGCTTCGAGATAACGTGATCTCGCCAGACTTTAGCAAAGAAGGTGGTTCCAGTAGACGGCTTCATGTGTAACGCTTCTCTAGTTCTTTGTAGTGATCAGCATCGAGTACTGCCTGGCGTTCGGCAAACATCATGAGCTGGGACTCAAACCCTGTTATTGACCCGTGTGCAGCCAAGTGTTGCATGGCATTCTGCATGGCTAGCATAGACGCTTGCAGGGCGGCATTGGCATAACAGATCACAGAGTATCCAGCGGCCGCAAGCTCTTCGCGCGGCAAAAGGGGAGTCTTGCCGCCGATGACCATATTGCACAGGTGGATGCCTGGGACGGCATTAGGAATTGCAAGCAATTCTTCTTTCGTCAAAGGCGCTTCAATAAACAGAAAGTCTGCACCGGCCTCCTGATAGGCTCGCGCTCGATCGAGTGATGCTTCAAACCCTTCGATTGCGCGCGAATCGGTGCGAGCAAGGATCATGAGGTCTGGATCGTGTCGGGCGTCAACAGCCGCCTTAATTTTCGAGACCATTTCTTGTGTAGAGACGACATCTTTGCCATCAAAATGGCCACAGCGTTTAGGGTAAGTTTGATCTTCGAGCATGATGGCATTCGCACCGGCACGCTCTAATAAACGAATCATTCGTCTGGCATTGATCGCATTGCCAAAACCGGTGTCGCCGTCTGCCAAAATAGGAATGTCTACAGCCTCTCTGATCGCCGCTACATGCTCAGCAAGTTCGGTCACCGATACCAATCCAAGATCGGGCACGCCGAGGTAGTTGTTTGCAACGGCAGCGCCACTGACCAACATCATCTTGTGTCCCGCCGCGGCAATAAAGCGTGCGGCAAGGGCATTGCCCGCACCTGGCATGATGTGCCCGGCGCCGACGGTTAATTGCTGGCGAAATAGTTTGTTCAGTGTCATCTGCTTTACTCAAATTTGATGTTGGCTGCTTTGATCACGCGCTTCCAGCGCTCGACATCCGATACGATCGTTTGCAGCAGATGTTCAGGCGTACCTCCCACAGCGGTCGTTCCTTCTGCAGCGAAGCGCTCTGTCACAGACTTATGTTGCAATGCCTTATTCAGTTCAATATTCAAAAACTTAACCGCTTCTGCCGGCATACCTTTGGGGCCGGCGATGGCTTTCCAGTCAACGACGTCATAGCCCTTGATCCCTTGCTCTTCAAAGGTCTGTACCTCTGGAAGATTCGGTAAGCGTTCTTTACCAGCAATGCCTAGCGCCTTCACGCGACCAGATTTAATGTGAGGCGAAGCGAACGTTGCGCTGGTAAGCATCATATCGACGTTGCCGCCAACCAAGTCAGTGAACGCTTGGGAGGAGCCTTTGTAGGGAACGTGGACTAAGGAGATGCCCATTAGAAATGCCAGCTCCTCGGTCCCCAGATGGGCAATCGAACCAATTCCTGCGGAGCCATGCGTCAGCTTGCCCGGTGTGGCTTTCGCCGCATTAATTAGATCTTTTGCGTTATTCAGCGTAGATGATGCTCGAACGATCATCACAACAGGGTCTCTTGACACCATGATGATAGGCTGCATGTCTTTGATCGGATCGAAATTCATATTCTTACCAATCGCGGCTTGAATGGCGTAGGTGCTCGACATATTGAGCACCATGTAGCCATCGGGGGGTGATTTCAGGACAAACGATGATCCGATAATTCCACCGGCGCCCGCTTTATTCTCTACCGCGATCGATTCGCCAATTTGTTCACCGAGCCGCTGTGCGAGCAGTCGTGCGACGGCATCGCCGCCGCCGCCCGCTGCGAAGGGTACAACGAAACGAATCTGTTTGTTGGGGTAAGCAGACTGCGCGAAGAGTACGCCAGGGAGTGCGGAGACTCCCAGTGCAAGAGCTGTTTGAAGTGCTTTAGTCAGTACGGTGCGTCGATGCATGAGATGTCCTTGATAGTCTAATTGGCTTTGATTCCAGCTGCGTTGATCACGCGAGCCCAGCGGGTCTGCTCGCCGCGCATGAATTCATCTAACTGCTGTGGCGTGCCGGTGCTGATGACCAGTCCTTCGCTCGCGACGCGAGACTTAAAGGCCTCGGCCTGGGCGACCTTGGTCGTGACAGCATTGAGGCGAGCAATCACCGCCGTTGGCGTGCCGGCTGGCACATACAAACCGTACCAACTGGTTGCTTGATAGTCGGGAACCCCCGCTTCGATCATGGTCGGCAGTGCGGGAAAAGCAGGTGAGCGCTCTGGAGTCGTTACAGCAAGAGCACGCAGGCGACCTGACTCAAGGAGGGGTGTCGCGCCAGCGGATGTGGCAAACATCAAATCAACTTGGCCACCGACGATATCGGTGAGCGCAGCGCTTGCGCCTTTATAGGGGATGTGGAGAATGTTGACCTTTGCGAGCGCGTTAAACAGCTCTGCCGCCAAGTGGGCGGAAGTGCCATTTCCTTGTGAAGCGTAGGTCAGTTTTCCTGGGTTCGCTTGTGCCGCCTGAACAATATCTTGTACGGACTTGTAGGGGCTGTCAGCTCTGACAACCAGAACGTTCGGAGAGCGACTGATCAGCACCACTGGATCGAATGCCTTGTTCGTATCGAAAGGCAGCTTTGCAAGCAAACTAGGATTCACGGCAAAGGCAAATGTTCCAACCAACAGGGTGTATCCGTCAGGCTGACTTTTAGCGACAAAGTCGGTGCCGATAACGGTTCCCGCCCCGGCTTTGTTTTCAATGATGAAACTTTGGTTTAGTTCGGCTGCCATGCCTGCAGCGAGCGCTCGCACAACGATATCTGTTCCACCTCCGGGTGGAAACGGAACAACGATACGCACAGGCTTTTCAGGAAAGTTCGCTTGTGCGAGTGCGGTACTGGTTCCCGTCGTGAGTAGCAGGGCCAGTAAAGAAAAAAAGTAACCGAGTAATGAATTTAATTTTTTATTTTTCATAGTTGCCTCCCTGTCTGATCATAGTCTAAAGCGACTAATGTCGATACAAAAGTTGACCATAGCCACGCACAGCATCGTTAATTCCACTTGCACGCAAACAGTGCCATAGCATCGCTTGGTTGCTCGTGATGACAGGTGCCTCTAAGCGCTGCTCGAGTTCATCAATGATCGAGAGTACGCGAATATTGGTGCAGCTTAAAAAGTATGCATCTGCATCGGTACGCTTCATTGCAAGCGCTTTTTCAAGCCACTGCTCAGGCGTCACGCTCGCAGTTGAAACGGTTGACGGTAAATTAAGACCGATCTCATGCAACACGTCAAAACCAAAATGATTCAAAAAGCGAACCTCGGCATCATTGACAGACTGAGGATAGGGCGTAAGCATCACGATTCTCTTTGCACGCAGTGTATCGAGTGCTGTCACGAGCCCTTGCGAAGTAGCAATAGCCTTTTTATTCGCGGCTTTTTCAATGCGCGCAACCAACTGATCGCCCATCGCGGGATCTGATGTGGAGACGGCGGTGCAGTGAAACACAATGATGCCGATGGGTGCTGCACCGAGCAGAAGCGCGGCGTTCTCGGCCCCATCGCTCATTTCTTTGATATCGGCGGGCGTCGTTCCGTGCAGCTTTAAGCGAGTGGTATGAATCGATACGCCTGGCGGCAACATTGCCTGCGCATCTGCCTCTGCCACGACATTGCGATTAGGCAAAATCATGCCGATGCGCAAACGTTCGCCGTAGTCGGGCTGACGAATTTTTTGGTGGTCAGTTTTTACACGATCCATATCAACTATATAAACCGTTGCTCTAATTAAGTTTGATATCCGCTGCCTTAATGACGCCAGCCCATGTTGTCATTTCAGCTTTGAAGAACTCTGCAAATTTTTCTGGCGTGCCACCCTGCGGCTGTGCGCCAAGAGACGCTAGTCTTGTCGATACTTCCGGTGAAGAGATCGCTTTGTTGAATAAGGCATTAATTTGAGTGACGGTATCTTTTGGAATACCCGCCGGGCCAATCACTCCCCACCATACAAACGCTTTGAAATCAGCAAATCCTTGCTCTGCGAACGTAGCAACATCTGGAAGTGCGCTAGAGCGTGTTGGGCTCGTAATCCCTAGTGCACGAAGCTGACCCGAGCGGACATAAGGTGTGGCACCGAGTTGGTTATTAAAAAACAATTGAATTTGGCCGCCGATTAAGTCGGTGTATACCGCAGCGCCGCCCTTGTAAGGCACGTGAACACCATCCATACCAGTTTGACGCTTAAACAGCTCAAAAGCTAAATGCTCAGCAGTGCCGCTGCCACCCGAGCCCACATTGAGACTTCCGGGCTTGGCTTTTGCTTGCGCGAGAAGTTCCTTTATATTTTTGGCAGCGACGGTGGGTGAAGCTAAGAGGACCATCGGGACAGTGCCTACCAACACAATTTGCGTCAGGTCTGTTGCCGCGTTATAGCCCGCATTTGCGTAAAGATTGTTATTGATGGCATTTGCATTTGATCCAAGCAAAAGCGTGTAGCCATCGGGGTCGGACTTCGCGACGAATGCCGAGCCTACGTTGCCGCCAGCGCCGGTACGATTTTCGACGATGACGAGCTTTCCTAATTTTGTCGAAATGTAATCGGCGAGTGTGCGCGCAACGATATCTACGCCTCCGCCCGGTGCATACGGCACAACCAGCTTTATCGGTTTAGCGGGGAAGCTTTGTGCCTGAGCTGGCAAGGCCCCTAGTCCGCCCAACAAAGCAGCGGCACTGAGGGTAAGAACCACAGAACGTCTAGTAAGGAATGCTTTCATTATGTATCTCCAAATCTTTTTTAGGCTCAGTCGCGACGCGGCAAGCTTGCCGTTCGCCCTGATTTTGTAACGTCCACCTTATTATTCATGCGCCAGTCTGTCAATTGATTTCGGCAGGACGCACTTTTGCGCGGTGCACCGGGGCATTCGATGTATTCTTTCACTGAGATTTTCTACACAGTAATGGTTGGCAAGCCATCAAACTATCTTTGAGGTTAGATTTGTCGATTACGCCGAAAACACCGTCACTATTGTTTACGCCGTTCGAATTGGCGGGACGGCCCTTACGTAATCGAATTGTGCATGCGTCGATGACGTCTCTCACGGTACGAAACGGCAATGTAGCGCCAGAACAAATTGCATACTTTGCGAATAGAGCGCGGGGAGGGGCTGCTATGGTTGTTACCGAACCATTTTCGATGTCTCCTCTTCAGGCGGTTCCCACTAAGACTCACGCGTTTGATCCAGCTAACGCGGAGGGCTTAACGCGCATGGCGACGGAGGTTGAAGGCCAAGACTGCCGACTATTGGGGCAGATACAGGACCCTGGACGTGCTCGACATCACGCTGGCAGGCATCTCAATGCAGTTGCGCCTTCCGTATTGCCCGATGATATGAGTTGGTCGGTACCCCGAGCCTTGACCGCGCCTGAGATAAAACAGTACGTCGCTGATTTCGCGCAAAGTTCTGCGCGCTTGCAGGCATATGGGTTTAGCGGTGTTGAACTTTCCTGTGGCCATGGACATTTATTCCATCAGTTTTTATCGCCGCAGTCCAACATCCGCGATGATGCCTATGGTGGTAGTTGGGAGAATCGATGTCGATTCATTGCTGAGATCGTCTCCGCCGTCCGCAAGGAGTGTGGGTCTAATTTCATTATCGGCCTCAAGCTCCCAGGTGATGATGGCCTCCCCGGAGGTATTGGTCCGGAGGCGGCCGCGACTATCGCTTCTCTTCTGACAGCGAGCAAAGAAGTTAGCTATGTATGCTTTGCGCAAGGTACGCATGCAAACTCACTAGAAATGCACATACCGGATCGCTTTGGGCCGCGAACGCCTTATCGTGAATTAATTCGGACATTGCGTCGTGCGATCCCGAATACTCCACTCATGTCGCTCGGGCGGATTAGTGATCCTGCGGAGGCCGAAGTTATTTTGGCTTCCGGCGAAGCGGAGTTGATCGGAATGGGACGGGCGTTGATTGCGGACCCTGCCTGGCCGCTTAAGGTGATGCAGTCACGTGTTAATGAGATTCGATACTGTCTGGCATGCAATACATGCTGGGATACGATCATTAACCGGCATGAGTCGTTGGCGTGTGTCAACAATCCGCGGGTACGAAAGGCCGATGAGGTCGACTATTGGCCTGCGATGGCGACTGAGTTAAAGCGGGTGGTCGTGGTGGGTGCGGGTATTGCTGGCATGGAGGCAGGGTGGATCGCCGCCGCACGCGGACATCAGGTAACTATATTAAGCGCTAGTGCGCAAATTGGTGGCAAAGCGTGGCTGCGATCGCATCTACCCGGAGGTGAAGAAGTAAGCAGTGTTTATGATTATCAAACAGTGGCGGCGATGCGAGCGGGTGCAAAGATTGAGTTAGGCATGACGGCGCAGACCGATACCATCATGGGTTTCAGCCCCGACGTTGTCGTCTTAGCGACTGGGGCATCGATGATCCCACCATCTTGGTTACCAGAGCAAGTTCAGCAAGATAGTTTTGTTTTAGATTTGCGTCAAACGATGGCGGGGTTGTTAAAAGTGACCGCTAGACAGCGAGGCACTGCCGTACTCTTTGATATGGACCATACGGAAGCCACGTATGCTGCGGCAGAGCAGCTGCATAGCCTGTTTGATCAGGTTGTTATTCTCACCCCAAGACATTCATTGGCTGACGATATGGCTGTCGTCACGCGACAGGGCGTATTACGTCGGATCTTCACAAAAAAAATAGTTGTTCATTTGTTGGCCCAGCCCGTGTGGGATGCTGGAATGGAGGACGGTGTGTTGGCCTGGGTCAATGTCATCACCGGGGAGCGCAACCTCATCCACAACGTAGCGCTGTTAACGTATGCCACACCACGGCGCCGTAACGATGCGCTATCAGAGTCGCTAACACGCCTCGGCGTGACAGTGTTGACCGTCGGTGATTGCAAGTCACCGAGAGATATGATTGCCGCTACAGCCGATGGCCATTTGGCTGGACACCAAATTTAATAAAACGCTTTCTCATCCAACGATAGATGCGGAAACGCGCTTAAAACGCTCGATACCCCTGATGGGGAGGCTGCTTGCAAATAGCTTGGATTAAGCTCGCTTAGGGCATTCACACCAAGCAGTCCCATGCAGATGCGCACCTCATCTTGCAAGATCTCAAGCATGCGCACGACTCCGTCGGCGCCATTGGCCGCGAGACCGTAGCACTGCATACGCCCGAGGCCGACCATGTTCGCTCCTAGAGCGATCGCCTTAACGATATCCGTTCCGCGATTGAATCCACCGTCAACAATGACTTGGGCCCGACCGTTGACGGCCTGTACAACTTCGGGCAGTACGGCGAGCGAGCCGCGGTCGTGATCGAGTTGTCGACCGCCGTGATTCGATACATAGACCATATCGACACCGTGTTCAACAGCGAGGGCGGCATCTTCCGCTGTTCCAATACCTTTAAGAATGAGCGGGATGGATAGTTTTGACTTGAGGCGATCTACGTCTTTCCAAGTAAGCGTTGGTTGAAACTCGCGGCCCGGTACTGTGCTGCGACGAATGTTGCGCTTCGCCGAGTCACGCTCACGACGGCTGTAGTGTGCGGTGTCGACAGTGAGGCAGAATGCACCATAGCCGGCAGCTACAGTGCGCGCTGCGAGGTCATCGACCCAATTTGCATCGCCATGTACGTAGAGTTGGAATATTTTTAAGGTATCCGGCGCCGCGGCTGCGGTGGCCTCGATCCCAGGCTGACAGACCGAGCTGAGCATATGCGCGACACCGTAGCTTCCGGCGGCGATGGAAGAGGTTGCGCCAGCACCCTCAGCAAACACCTCGAGGCTACCAACGGGCGCCAAGAGCACGGGTAGTTTCAGGTCCCGACCTAAGAAGCGCGTGCCCGTATTGACGTGGCTCACATCACGCAAGACTCGAGGTTTAAACGCCAGGGCATCAATTGCCGCGCGGTTGCGGCTGACGGTTGTCTCGGTTTCTGTTCCGCCGACGATATAGTCCCAGTTATCGTGATTAAGCTTTTGACGCGCTTTTTGCACAATTTCGTGAAGCGTCAAAAAAGTCGGCGAGTAGGAGGTTGCTTGCTGCGGTGATGTTGTCATGTTGAGAGATAGTGCTTTTTTAGATTGGTTTGGCTTGGTGCTAACTTAGGCGCGGCAAGGAATTTTGTCAATTAAGGCAGCTGCGCACTGAGGTTTCCTTTAAGAATCCTTGGAATTCACAACATTCGGTAATATGGCGGGGTAAGTTGATTGCATCCTTATTCGGAACTTTTTTCATGAACAAAGCGTTAGTCCTCGAGATGGCACCAACCGGAACCCTCCGCGTTGCCTTGAATATGATCAATTTTTTGTTGATCAGTGGAAAAAGTCCTGAAGGGGTTCCCGTGGGGGTTGCGCCCGACCTGGCGCGCACAATTGCTGATCGCATCGGGGTGCCGTTGCAGTTGATTCAGTATGGTTCGCCGGGAGAGCTTGCAGACGATGCAGACAAGAACGTTTGGGATATCGGCCTGATCGGTGCTGAGCCCGTGCGCGCCCAAAAAATTGATTTTTCAACAGCTTATGTTGAGATTGAAGCGACGTATCTTGTTCCGGCTGGATCCGGCCTAAAACATGCGTCTGAAGTTGATCGTCCTGGTAACCGTATCGCGGTCTCTGCCCGCAGTGCTTACGATTTGTGGCTAACTCGCAATATTCAGCACGCACAGTTGCTGCACGCCGAAGGCTTCGAGGCAACGTTAGCATTGTTTGTAGAGCAAAAACTAGAAGCAATGGCTGCGTTAAAACCTGGGCTGCTGGGTGACGTGGCGCGATTGCCAGGCTCGCGGATTTTAGAGGGCAACTTTACAACTGTTCAGCAGTCCATCGGTGTTCCCAAAGGACGTCTTGCCGCAGCTACGTATTTGCAGTCGTTTGTGGATGAAATCAAAACCGCTCTTGTCGCGCAGTTGATTGCAAAGCATCAAGTCAAAGGGCTATCTGTTG
>CANFEI010000009.1 GCA_947445495.1 Alcaligenaceae bacterium | reverse complement strand
TCGAACAGGCGGATCATGTTGGTGAAGTCGGCATCAGGCCCGAACTGGGCTTTGCTCATGTTGAGGACCTGGCCCACCGCGTTACCAATCACCAGCGGCACGCCCAGATGCTCGGCCTCGTCCAGACACAGGCGCGCGTCTTTATAAGACATGGCGCTGGAAAACCCAAAGTCAAACGTGCGCGGCAGGATGTGCTTGGGCACCTTATCTTGCATGGCACCACTGCGGCCGCTGCTGACGCTAATGATTTCCATCATGGTCTGGGGGTCCACACCCGCCTTGGCACCCAGCACCAGCATTTCACAGCTGATGGCCATACACGCGACCGAGGCGAGATTGTTGGCGACCTTAATCATCTGCGCTTGCCCGGGCGTGTCGCCACATAACAAGATGCGACCGAGTTCTTTCATGACGGGCTCAAGCTCTGCACGGGCCGCAGCGGGCCCCGCAATCATTAAGGACAGCGTGCCTTTTTCTGCCCCGGCAACCCCGCCACTCACGGGGCAATCCACCATCACCACCGGACGCGCGGCAGCAGCTAGTGCCTGATTTACTTCGGCAGAGGTTTTGGGGCCCGTGGTGGACAAGTCGACAAATATTTTGATGCGCTTGCCATGCACGACCCCATCGCCACCGACTGCAACCTGCTTGACGATGTTGGGTGTGGGGACGCTTGCAAAGACGATGTCGGCTTGATCGGCCACATCGCGTGGCGATTTGGCTGCGACCGCGCCTTGTTTAACAAGTGCGTCAACCGCTGCTAGCACGGGATCACAAATGGTCACGGCATAGCCTGCCGCCAACAGACGTTGCACCATCGGTGCACCCATGCGGCCCACGCCAACAAAGCCAAGTGAGGGTTTAGTCATGGCTTACAGCCCCAGCGCTGACAGGTTCGGACGCTTCAAGTGCCAATCGGTTGCGTTCTGGAAAGCAATCCCAATGCGCACCATGGTTGCATCGTCAAACGGCTTGCCCAACAGCTGCATCCCGAGAGGCATACCGTTGTCTGCAAACCCTGCCGGCAAGGAAATGCCTGCGGTGCCCATGTAATTACCTGCTCGTGTGAAGGCGGCGAGTGGGGTCTTAGATTCATTCACTTCCGTGAGAGGCACAGCGCCCATCGGTGCGCAAGGTGACAACAGCGCGTCGATGTTGCCCATCCAATCGGTCCAGGCCGCGATCGTGCGGCGATGATCCGCCATGGCATCGATATAGTCCGCACCAGAAATACTGCGGCCTGACTGTACGCGCTTGCGCACAAACGGACCGAACGGCTTGGCTTCATCATCAATGTAGGCACGATGAAGTGCGAAGGCTTCGGCCGCAATGATCTGGCCGTTACGCAACATCATGTCGTGAAAATCAAAGGGAAAAGGCTTTTCAATAATCGTTGCGCCAAGATCGACAAGCACACGGCGTGTGTCTTCGAGCACTCGTAAAACGTCTTTGCCAAGCTCAATGGGATACTGACCGGGCGGGAACATCGCAATGCGCGTGCCCGCCAACGGCTTGGGTCCCTCTGCTGGAGCGTGCCACTGAAACAGGGGGCGATTGCAGGATGTAGGATCGAGCGGATCTGCACCGGCCATCAATTCTGTCAGAATCGCGGCATCGCGCATATCGCGTGTCATGGGGCCGATGGAGTCGAGCGTGCCCGACAAAGCCAGCGCGCCGTGCAAGCTGATTAAGCCCCGCGTTGTCTTTAAACCGGTGATCCCGTTCAGCGCAGCAGGAATACGCACCGAGCCGCCCGTATCAGAACCCAGTGCCGCGGGGCATAGGGCCGCCGCGACCGCGACACCAGAGCCACTGGAAGAGCCGCCCGGTGTGCGATGGGTGTTGAGATCCCAGGGGTTCCAGGGTGTGCCCATCACAGGGTTCGTCCCCCAACCACCAAACGCAAATTCCACCATGTGGGTCTTACCTAAGTTCACCATACCAGCACGCAGCAAGCGTTCAACCGCTGTGCAGGTCGTGGGGCTGCGGCGATTCACCCAGTCTTGTGAACCACCGGTGGTGATCTGGCCTTCAATTTCGCAGAGATCCTTGACTGCGATCGGCACGCCATCAACTGCACTAAGGCTATAGCCAGCCGCACGGCGCTGATCCGCTGCTCGCGCTTGGGCCATCGTGCTGTCTTCGTCTACCAAGACATAGGCGTGCAATTTTTTATTGCCCTTGCTAATACGTGTCAGATACTCACGCGCGAGTTCTTCCGAACTATATTTTTTTGCGCACAAGCCCTGGGCTAATTGGGTAAGTGTTGAAAAAGCAAGATCTGACATGTCGGGCTCCGTAAGATTCAAGTCACGCACAAGTCACGCGCAGGGTGCGCGTGATCGGTCTAGAAACATCAAAGCAAAAAGAAAGTCGCTGCGATCAGCGTTGGGATCGAGGCCGCTAAAAATAAAGGGCCGGGCGAAATGGTTTCGTTTGGAAAGCTTGGCTTCAAAATCGAAAAGCCTGCAGGATTGGGTGCGTTAGCAATCACCGTCAAGCCGCCACCTGTCACAGCCCCGGCCACGAGCATGTACCGCCACGCTTCTGAGGTACCTTCAACCAAGGACCCGAGATAGGTCAGAGCAGCATTGTCCGTGATGGCCGTGAGTGCTGTCGCCCCCCAAAATAAAACAATAGGCGAAAGACTACCGAGTAAATCTTGTAACCACCACTTCTGTAAACCACCCAACATCACGAGTCCCGCGAGGAAGAAGCCAACCATCAGGCCTTCCTTGATCATCAAGCGCGATTGGTAGCGCTTATAGGCCTCACAAAAGCCTATGAACAAAATAAGTAGGCCCATAAAAACACCTGGGTGATGGGCAAACACGACGATGCCCGCGAGGAACAGGACATGGATCAACGAGGTAATCACGGGGACGCGCGAAGGTCCATCTTCTGTCACACCGTGATGCATTTCGACTTCACCACTCAAGAGCACTTTGCGATTGATGATTGTCAAAATCAATGCATTGAGTGCGACGGCTGCAGCCGCACGCCATCCAAAATTAGTCAGCATATACATCGAGTCCCAACCAAACGTCTGGGCAACCATCAACACCGGAGGTGCCGCGTAGGCGCTCAGCACCCCTCCGATCGAAACGTTAACAAACAACACGCCGAGCGCCATGTATTTGAAACCTGTGTGGCCGGGTCGTTTGAAATATCCGTCACGCAACAACAGGGCGGCGAGCGTCATGGCGGCAGGCTCTGTAATAAGCGAGCCCGCAAGCGGCACAAAGGTCAGCACAACAAAGAACGTCGCCAATTGACGCTGCACGGGAATCATGCGGGCCAAACCGCGTACCAACACATTCACCAACTCAATAATGGGTCGGCTCGCTGCAACCACCATGATGGCAAAGACAAAAAGTGGCTCAGTGAAGTTACGGGTATCCACATACTCGATCATGGTCGTCGTGCCCGCCATCATCGCCATCACCACGATGAGCACAAAGGCCCACACACCAAAGACCGCTTCAACCTCGGCTAAAAAATGCCACAGCCCAGCATGGGGTCCATTTTTATGTGCAAGCTTGGCGAACACGGGAACCGCAAAGGTATGGATCACCGCGATTGCGAATAGAACGGTCGCAATAATTTGGACGGAGTGGGGAATGTTCATCGGGCGATCTCAAAAAAATAAACAAGGCTAACCAGGGCATGCACTCAACACATGCGATCGTTCGACTATACCGTAGGCTTGAGGTAAATCACAGCCCAATCGCAATAGGTGTCAAGATGTAAGGATTGACAGCCAATTGTTTCTGGATGATGCTGTGGTGTCTTTGTCTTTTTACAATTGTGCGATGCCCTCTTCCCGATCACTCGTTGTCCAAGCACTAACTCAACACGCTTTTGCCCCTTACGGTGATATTTTAGGCGGCGAGGTCGCGAGCGGCTTGTTTATTAATGGCGGCACCAGTGAAAAAATCTCTCTTAGCGATCCGGCACTTACAGCGCAAGGGGGCGAGCCTTCTTTAAATCTTTACCGCGCACGCGCCAACTCTCTGCCGTTTACCGCGGTCGCGCTCGAGCGACACTGTGTGGGCAGCCAATCCTTTATTCCGCTTGCCGGGCTGCCGTTTGTCGTTATCGTGGCGCTCGGCGATCCGAGCACAGGCGGCAAGACTCCACTAGAGAGCTCGATTACAGCTTTCTGGATCGACGGCTCATGCGGAGTGACCTTTAAGCCAGCGACGTGGCATCACCCGCTCTTGTCCCAGCGCGATGGCGACTTCGTGGTGCTCGAGCGACGAGCACCGGTGGTGGACTGCGAAATCCAAGCGTTAAGCCAGCCTGTTGAAATTCGGCGAACGTAAGCACCCGCCGGCTCTTACAGCCCACGCCTTCTAGGTGGCTTGCGCCAACATTATCTGCGCGGCTTTTTCAGCGATCACCATCGTCGGTGAGTTGGTGTTGCCCGAGGTAATCGTTGGCATGATCGAGGCGTCCGCCACACGCAAGCCTTGAATGCCGTACACACGCAAATTTGCGTCCACGACAGCCATCGAATCTTGGCCCATCTTGCAAGTACCCACTGGGTGAAAAATCGTAGTGCCGATTTCACCTGCAGCTTTCGCGAGCGCTTCTTCGGTATCCTCGGTGATGCCGGGCTTGACCTCTTCGGGCTTAAACCGTGCGAGCGCTGATTGATGAACGATGCGTCGCGTTAAGCGAATGCTATCGGCCGCAACATGGCGATCTTCAGCTGTCGACAAATAGTTCGCCAGGATTTCAGGATGCTGCGCCGTATCGGGTGATGTGATGTTGACGTGCCCACGACTGGTTGGTCGCACGTTACAGATCGATGCGGTGAACGCAGGAAAACTGTGCAGGGGCTCACCGAAGCGCTCGAGCGACAGGGGCTGCACGTGATATTCCACATTGGCACGTATTTGTTCGGGTCCGGATTTTACAAAGACGCCCAGTTGTGATGGCGCCATACTCATTGGGCCGCGACGGGTCAGCATATATTCGAGCCCGATCATCGCCTTGCCCCACCACGAATTCGCAAGCGTATTAAGAGTGCGTGTGCCTTGTACGCGATAGATCATGCGCAACTGCAAGTGGTCTTGCAGGTTTTGGCCAACCCCTTCTAACGCATGCACGGCGGGGATACCCAACGAGCCAAGCAGCGCGGCGGGACCAACACCCGAGGCTTGCAATAGTTGCGGCGTGCCGATTGAACCTGCAGCCATCACGACCTCGCGATGTGCACGCGCGGTGTGCTGCTCGCCGTCTTTCAGAAACCGCACACCCGTACAACGCTTGCCTTCAAATTCAAGCTTGGTAGTGCGTGCGCCTGTCAGCACGGTCAAGTTTGTACGGTGCTTAATGGGGCGCAAATACGCCTTCGATGCACTCCAACGAAAACCGGAACGTTGATTGACCTCAAAGTAGCTGGCACCCTCGTTATCCCCACAATTAAAGTCTGTGGTGGAGGGGATGCCTACCTGATTGGCTGCGTCGCGAAACGCGTCCAGGATCTCCCAGGACAAGCGCGCGGGCTCAACACGCCACTCGCCACCGGCGCCATGGAATTCGCTTTCGCCGCCGTGGTGATTTTCCATGCCCTTGTAAAGGGGTAGCAAGTCTTTCCAGCCCCAGCCAGGGTTGCCTTGGGCTTCCCAACCGTCGTAATCCGCACTCTGGCCACGCATATAAATCATGCCGTTGATCGACGAGCACCCTCCCAGGACACGGCCGCGCGGATAGCCGAGCTCACGACCATTCAGTCCTGGATCAGCCTTGGTGCGATAACACCAGTCGGTCCGCGGGTTGCCGATGCAATACAAGTAGCCTACGGGGATATGAATCCAGTGCCAATCATCTTGACCACCTGCCTCAAGCAACAGGACACGATTGTTGGGGTTCGCTGATAGGCGATTCGCCAACACACAACCGGCGGAACCCGCGCCAACAATGACGTAATCAAAATCGAGCGAATGGGGTGTTGTCATGATGTTGTCTGCTCTTATTTATTTTTTATAAACCGCGTACATGTAAATATCGCACAAGACTTGCATCCCTGCCTGATCTTCTGCGTCAAACCTTGCAGGAATGGGGCTATCCAGATCCCACACCCCAAGTAGCTGCTCTTGCCAGAAAAGAGGGATCACCAGCTCGGACCGTGAGGCCGCATCGCAGGCGATATGGCCAGGAAACGCATGTACATCCGCGACACACTGCGCCTGACGGGTCGTCGCAGCCGCGCCACAAACACCTTCGTTGAGCGGAATGCGCAAACAAGCGGGTTTGCCTTGAAACGGGCCGAGTACGAGCTCGGTCCCATCATAAAAATAGAAACCGGCCCAGTTCAGATCACTGAGCGAGTGCATCACGAGCGCCGCCATATTGGCCGCGTTGGCGATGCGATCTGTTTCGCCTTCCATCAGGGTGCGCGCCTGCTGGGCAAGCTGGCGGTATTGCTCTGTCTTGGACAAGTGCGCCAACGATGCGGTTGCGAACATGAAGGGAGCCGAGGGTGAATAGTGATGGGGTGCATTTTAGCGAAGCGCGGTAGCCCACGCGTTTCAACCTGGAGGGCTGATTACCCGATGAATAAGGGGGGGTTGGACAGCTTGCCTGTGGAGGGCCATAATATGGACTAATGTCAGTCCATATTATGAACCATCAAATGATACCGCCGACGGCCGCCATCAAATCAGGCACGCAAGTTGTGCAACGGGTCGCCGCCTTGTTACGCAGTGTATCGGCACGTAACCGCCTGGGTGCCCGCCTGATTGACCTTTGCACTGAGGTCAATATCGAGCGCCCAACGGCCCACAGAATTTTGCAGGGACTCGTCTCTGAGGGCTTGATTCGTCAGGACGAAACAACCAAGCGATATTTTCTAGGCAGCATGATCTATGAAATGGGGCTTGCGGCAAGCCCGCGCACAAATATGCGCGACTTATGCCACGCACATCTCCAGCAAATTGCACAAACGACCGGCGATACGGTTTTTCTGACGACCCGTGCGGGTTTTGATGGGGTCTGTATTGACCGCGCAGAAGGCGCGTTCCCCATCAAGGTTTTTGTACTGGAAGTTGGGCGCAGGCGGCCACTGAATATCGGTGGCGGTGCGTTAGCGATTCTGAGCTTTTTGGACGACAACGAAATCGAGCGCATTCTGAGCATCAACAAAGAGCGTTGCGCGGAAAAGTTTCCGAACTATTCCGAAGCGGAGGCCCGCAAGGTCATTGCACGTGCGCGCGCGCGCGGCCATGTCATTAGCGATGTGATTGAGTTACCCGGCGTGCGTACCATCGCATTCCCGATCTTCGATAAAAACAACCACCCCGTGGCCGCGATCAGCGTGGCCACGTTAAGCCAACGCATGGACAAAGCTCGCAGCGACCTTGCGATCTCTAGTATCACCAAAGCAATCGAGCAAATTGAACCTACGCTTCTGACGATGGAAGACGGCGATTAGGCGAAAAACGAATAAGGCGCTCAAGATCCAATACTGACTTAAAATCAATCTTGAACTCAAACACGCACCCGTGATCATCTATGGCCATCGCGCTTGACCTTTCTTCGCTCTCAAACGCCGTCGGCAAATTAGACGAGGGGCTGACGCGCTATCGCGCGAACCTTTCCGACGCTCAATTGCGCGATGGACTGATACAGCGGTTCGAATTTACCTACGAAATCAGTCACAAGATGCTCAAGCGGTATCTGGAGATGAGCTCGGCCACACCAAGCGCCTTCGATGCCATGCCTTTTGCGGATCTAATACGGACAGCGAATGAGCAAGGCCTTCTCGCAGGCGACTGGACAACCTGGCGAACCTATCGCGACATGCGCAGTAAGACCAGTCACACCTATGACGAGAATATTGCCATTGAAGTCGTCAAAGCAATACCAAATTTTTTAGCTGAGGCGCAAACACTTCTAGCAAACTTGACGGTACGTATCGCGTGAGCGAATTACCTGTGCTTGCGCTTTCAGATCGCGAAAAGGAAATTGTCCTGGCCGCCTTGCTGCGACACATCCCAAATCATGAGGCGTGGGCCTTCGGCTCACGCACCAATGGCAAACACAAGCCCTTCTCTGACCTAGACATTGCAGTGGTCGGCGATCTGCCGGTTTCACTCAACATCTTGGCAGCTCTTTCAGAGGAGCTGTCAGAATCAGCGCTCACCTGTAAGGTCGACATTGTGGATTGGGCAACAACGAGCGATTCGTTTCGCAAGCTGATCGCCCAACACTATATCGTGTTGCAATCACGCTCCTGAAGCCTCACGGTTAACGTAGCCGTACGCCATATTCGTTCGACCCTCACCGTGCTTGTCATAAATAATTTTGCCACTGGCGATTTTGTCGTCCGCCACCGCTGCGCGCTGTGCGGCAGTCACGCCATACAAGCGTGCATTATTCTCACCAAAGATTGCGTTCTTGATCGGGCCATCTGCCGGACCGAGAGGCTTTAAGCCATAGCGTTTTTGCAAGTCCTCGGGGATTTCAATGCGACGCAAGGCCTCAATTTGCCACTGCGGTGCGCCCGTCCAGATCGCATCTGTGCCCCAGCACACATGGTCTGCGCCGAGCCCCGCGACGAGTTGGCCCATCATCACGGCCGATACGCGCGGATCTGCAATCGTCGATTGCGCAAAAAGCTGACCCACGTCGGCATACACATTGGTCACACCATGTTTGGCAGGGATTTCAGCCAAGTCTGTCACCCAGTCAATACGACCTGTTTTTTCAAACTGTTGCCATGCGTTGGCCGCTCCATTGCCACCGCCGTAGCGATACCCACCGTGATAAATAATGAAGTTAAGCTGAGGCCAGTCTTTAGCCGCCTTGGCAACATCATCCACCATTGAGTTTCGAAGCAAATGCGGGAACTGCTTTTCGACTGCCGGTGGAAACAATCCCTTATGAATACACACGTTTTTTAAACCAGCTTTCGCAAATTTTTCATACGCGGGATACACCAGCCTTTCATCGTCGAGCAACCAGGGATGCTTGGAAAGATCTTTGTGTGTGTTGTCGCCAATGGTGTAACCCTTAAAGGAGTCAGGCTTCAAGATCTCGATTGCACGATCAATTTCTTCGAGCCATCCGGCGTAGCCTGGCGTAAAGATGGCGTGCGCATACGCCCGCTTAGCACCGGCAATCCCATTAATCGTTGCGCGCGCATTGGCTTTCATATCGTTCGTTAAAAACCAATCGCCCGGTTTCTCGGACGGCGCACCGCTAATGCACGCAATCTTTGTATCGCTATCGAGATAAATCTCTTTCAGATAGTTTGCGAACTTTAAGTCTTCAAGTGTTTGCGGCTTGCCGACAAGCGCAGGATTCCATCCTGCTTTACCCACGGCTTCTCGACTCCGCACAAAGCCTGCAAGACTAGTGTCGTCGCGCAGAAAGTGCGTATGCATGTCCATGATGAACTGCCCAGAGAGGCTGCGCGCACGATCTGCTGCCATTTCTGGGGTCGCCGCTTCGGCCTGAGACACGCCAAAAATTGGACCATACGTTTCGTTCATCGCTAAGAACGCAGCGGCCATTCCAGAGGCGGTCTTAAAAAACTTCCGACGTGTGAGGCCTTGATGCTTTGATAGTTCGGCGCCAAGTTGTTTGACGCGGAATTCATATTCTTTTTGCTTTTGCGTCTGTGGGCCAGGAGAAAACTCATCGCTCGACACGGACTGCACAGGAATCGGTGCGGGGTAGATAGAGGACTCGGCAGGCATCAACGCCGCGAGTTCTTCAGGACTCAACATGCTCATCAGATTTGCTCCTGGAAAGTTGTTTTAACCAAGTCACAACACTTAAGCCGGCCATTCGGCCGCTCGCCAACACGCCATTAAGTAAGTACCCACCTGTCGGGGCTTCCCAGTCGAGCATCTCACCTGCGACGAATATACCGGGACGATCACTCAGCATCAACCCCGCTGTCAAGCCTTCAAACATCACGCCACCGGCGGTGCTGATCGCTTCGTCTAGTGGCCGACACGCATGCAAGGTCACGGGAAGAGCTTTGATTCCGGCGGCGAGCGCCGAAGGATGATCGAACGCTTCGGCAGGTAAGCATTCGCGCAACAGGGTGGCCTTGACCCCCTGAATGCCGAGTCGGGAACGCAAGTGCGACGACAGAGAACGCGCTCCGCGACCACGCAAGACTTCCTCAAATACTTTTTCGGCGCTGTGATCAGGCAAGAGATCAATATAGAGAGTCGCTGCGCCGCATTGCAGGATCTGGGTGCGCAAGGCGGCCGACAGCGCGTAGACAGCCCCACCTTCTAGGCCATATTGCGTGACCATGCATTCGCCGCGCAATGCTGCGTCCGGACCTCGTGCGCCCTTTACCCAAAACGAGACAGTCTTTAGTGGCTGACCTGCACACTTGTCGATAAAGTGTTGTGACCAGTTGGTCTCAAAGCCACCGTTGCTTGGCAAAAGCGGAGCGAGTGCGATGCCCTGTTCTTCTAGCCAGGGCCACCACGCACCGTCTGAACCAAGCTTGGCCCAACTTCCACCCCCCAGCGCGAGAACCGTGGCATCGGGCTTGAGGATGATTTCACCTTTGGGTGTATCAAAGCGCAGTGCGTGGCCTGCATCCCACCCAAGCCAGCGATGCCGCATATAAAACTGCACGCCTTGTCCGCGCAGGCGGTGCATCCACGCACGCAGCAAGGGTGCAGCTTTCATCTCGGCCGGAAAAACACGGCCAGAGCTGCCGACAAAGGTATCGATATTTAGTGCGTGCACCCAGGCACGCAAGGCGGCCGCATCGAACGAGGCTAACAAAGCAGCCATCTGCGGTGCACGCTCGGCATAACGCGACACAAATAATTCGGCAGGTTCGGAGTGGGTGATGTTCAACCCACCTCGACCTGCCATTAAAAACTTGCGTCCTGCAGAAGGCTTGGCTTCATAGACCTGCACCTTGAAACCGTGCTCGGCCAAACCTTCTGCTGCCATCAGTCCTGCGGGCCCGGCTCCGATTACGGCAACTGTTAACAAAACTTCTCCGGGCTTGAATGCTCTCAGACTTTTTTTGCAGCGGAAACAATGACCTCAACCAACAAGTCCGGTGCAGCCAATTTAACTTCGCCCGTTGCGCGCGTCGGCAACGCATTCTTTGGTGCCCATTCGGCCCACACCGAGTTCATGCCTGCAAAGTCGTTGGTGATATCTTTGAGCCAGATTTGCACGGTGAGCAAATGATGTTTGTCAGTGCCAGCACTGGCCAAGTGACCATCGATCTTTGCAAACACATCGCGCGTCTGCGCGACGATGTCGCCTTTCACGCTCGCGGTAATCCCTGCGACATAGACTGTATCGCCGTGAATCACGACACGGCTCAAACGCTCGTTGGAATCAATGCGGGTAATTGCACCCATGTTGCTACTCCTTGATCAATTAAAGATGTTTTTTAAACCAGGCCTGCGCTTGATTCCAAGCCTCTTTGGCTTCGGCGGCGCGGAAACTGGGTCGGTAGTCGGCATAAAAAGCGTGCGGCGCTTCGGGATACACAATGAAGCTCGACGCCTTGGCGGCTGCTGAGCCGCTCGTCAGCGAGGTCTTCATTTGATCAACGGTTGCCACAGGAATGCCGGTGTCTTTGCCACCGTACAAGCCAAGCACGGGCGCTTTCATTTGCCCTGCGATGTCGACAGGCTGTGACGTGCGCAGCGCGTCTTTGTCGCCCACCAAACGGCCATACCAGGCCACGCCAGCTTTTAGATTGGGGTTGTGTGCGGAATACAACCAGACGATGCGGCCGCCCCAGCAAAAGCCGGTGATCGCCAAACGCTTAGGATCACCACCATTTGCAGCGGCCCATTTCGCGGTGGCATCCAGATCGCTCATGACTTGTGCGTCAGGCACTTTGTTGACGATCTCGGAAAAAATCTTGGCGTTCTCAGTGAACTTGGATGGATCGCCCTGGCGTGCATACATTTCGGGGGCGATCGCCAGGTAACCCAATTTTGCGAAACGTCGGCAAACATCTTTGATGTGCTCATGCACGCCGAAAATTTCTTGCACAACCAAAATGGTGCCAAGATTCGTCTTGCCAGCAGGGGCTGCGCGGTACGCAGGGATGGTGCCGTCGGCGACGGGGATCTTGACTTCGCCGGCGATCAGGCCGTTGGTGTCCGTCGTGATCACGGTCTGCGCCATTACAGGGCCGGCGGCGAGCGTAAAACCGCTCATGAGCGAGGTCGCTAAAAATCCACGTCGGT
>CANFEI010000008.1 GCA_947445495.1 Alcaligenaceae bacterium | reverse complement strand
GAAGCGGGATTTGAGACGCCTGGGCGTCCTTTGGTGCTATTACTTCACGGGTTTCCAGAGCTTGCGTACAGTTGGCGGAAAGTTATGCAGCCTCTTGCGCAAGCGGGCTATCACGTGATTGCACCGGATGTACGCGGCTATGGTCGCAGTGGTGGGACCGAGATTAAGTATGGCGACGATATGCGTCCTTTCGGTACACTCAATAAAATCAACGACATGCTCGCCTTGGTGGCGGCACTTGGTTACAAGACTGTTGCAGGCGTGTTTGGTCATGATCAAGGGTCACCTCTTGCAGGGTGGTGCGCACTCACACGACCTGATGTCTTTCGTTCGGTCATTTTGATGAGCTCACCGTTCCGTGGTGCGCCAGACCCTTGGCCGTTTGATACGGCTAATAAGCCGGTCGTGCCGACAGCCCCGAATCCTATCAACGAGGACTTGGCCAAGCTTACGCCGCCACGCAAGTACTACCAGGTGTATTACGCGACGGAGCCCGCCAATGAAAACATGTGGCATGCCAAACAAGGACTGCATAGTTTTCTGCGTGCCTACTATCACGTCAAGAGTGCGGACTGGCTTGAGAACAAGCCGTTTCCTTTGAAGGCGTTGATCGCAAGCGAGTGGGAAAAGCTTCCGCGCTATTACGTGATGGATTTAGATCTGGGCATGGCCGAGTCCGTCGCACCTGACATACCCTCAGAGACCGCGGTTGCCGCATGCAAGTGGTTACCTGACGTTGAACTCCAGGTCTACAGTGAAGAGTATCGTCGCAATGGCTTTCAAGGGGGGTTGCAAGGCTATCGCATCGGTCGGCTCGACCGAGAGTTGCGCATATTTGCCGGTCGTACGATTGATGTGCCGTGTATCTTTATCGGTGGCAAGAGCGACTGGGGTGTATATCAGACACCAGGTGGTCTTGAGTCTGTACAAAAAACCTTGACCACCCAAATGCAAGGCACCCATCTGATCGAGGGGGCCGGGCACTGGGTGCAGCAAGAACAACCCGAGAAAGTCAGCGCGCTATTTATTGATTTTCTCAAGCGCAACGTCTCTACATCTGGTTAGGTAACCAAGTGACGATTTCTGGGAAGATCATCAGGAACATGGTGAACAGAATGATGATGATCGCGTAGGGTAAAGCGCCCCACATGACATCCTCGATCCCACCTTTGTCTGGTCGAATGCCGTGCACCACGAAAAGATTCATCCCAACAGGTGGTGTGATGAGACCGAGTTCACACATTAGGATCACGAAGATGCCAAACCAAATTGGATCGACGCCAAGCGCCATGGCGATGGGGTAGGTAATCGGTATCGTCGCAACCATCATGGATAAAACATCCATGAACATACCTAGCAACAGATAAAACAAAATCAAACCAAGAATCAAGGCGGTCTTCGAAAGCCCGAGGCCTGTGACCCATTTGGTCATAATCTCGGCAACACCCGTTAGGCTAATCGTTAGATTCAGGATAAACGCAGCTGCGATGATCAATAAGATCATGCCCGAGACACGTGCTGTGGAAATAAAACAGCCACGTAAAAGCGCCCAATTCAAACGACCAGACTTCAATACAAACAAGACGACGGTAGTGACCCCTAAGGCAGCACTTTCGGTCGCGGTTGCGATGCCAAAATACAGGCTGCCCATGACCACGCCAAAGACGATCATTGGAGGAATGAGGTGCACAGACACTTTCAGCTTATAGCTGAAGGATACTTTTTCTTCGCGCATGGCATTACCGCTCAACAAACTAGTGATGGCGACATACAGCATGAACGAGCCTGTGAGCAACAGTCCGGGAATAATCCCTGCGATAAACAGTTTTCCAATCGAGTTGCTGGTAAGCGACCCGTAGATAATCATATTGACGCTGGGTGGAATAAGAATTCCGAGGGTTCCACCTGCTGCGATTGAACCGAGCGAAGGTCTGATTGGATAGCCACGCTTCATTAGGGAGGGCAGGGCCACGGTTGAAATTGTGGCTGCCGTGGCGACGGAGGATCCCGAAGTGGCAGCAAACAACGCGCAGCTACCAATATTTGTATGTAGTAAGCCGCCAGGTAATCGACCAAACCAAGCGGAGAGTGCAAGGTACATTCGATCCGCAATGCCAGATCTCAGTAATAGCTCACCAAGCAAAATAAATAATGGGATAGATGTAAGAAGATTTTCATTTTGAACGCCCCATAATACTGGGGCGATGGAGTTAATAAATGGCATCCCGTAGACCGAGACTCCGCCCACAATACCCACTAGCGCCATCGATACAGCGATCGGGACACCCGCGATCATCATGATGACCATAATCAGGAATGCGATAATGACAATGGTTGGATTCATGATTTATTTGTGATCTCAGATATGTTGGATCGTTGTGCGAGGTCGTCGAGCTCTTCTTTGATTTCTTCTTTTGCGCTCTTGGGTTCAAACTCTTCATTTAGAGTTTCGATGCGGCCTCTCGCTAACAGGTAGGTCGCACGAATAGCCCAGATTGACGTCACGCACGCAAAAATAACGAGTCCGGCATACCAAATTGACTGAGGATATATCAAGGGCGTCGCCCAAGGTGTTTGCGCAGTGCTGCTGTAACTGATGGTGTCGGTCAGGACATTCACCGTGACAAAACACAGGAAAATCGCAAATACCGCCATGCTTGTCGCCGCGAACCAATTCATCCAGCCTTGGAGCCACGGCGGGAACTTTTCGTGCAACACATCGACGCGAATGTGATTCCTACCAAACACGGCTAGGCTGAAGGCAAGCGTTGATCCAATGGCCAACGCATATCCTCCTAATTCATCTGCTCCTTGTAGCGAAATGTTGAAGAGTTTTCTGGCGATCGTCTCAATGGTGACGACGATAACCAGAACACTAAAAATTCCGCCAAACAGGATGCTTAATAAACTCTCTAGCCGTGTTTTCATACTAGTACCTTATTTCACGCCAAGGATTGGACCAACGGCCTTCTTCCAATCAGCAGAGCAAGTTGGATTGGTTTTGTCACAAACAGGTGCCCATGCAGGGAAGGAAAGTTTGTCAACGACGCTTCCGACAAGTTTGATGTCTGCTGCAGATACTTTAGCGGTGGTGACTTTAAATTTCTTGCCTGTTGTGCACGGGTCTGTACCTTCGTTACAGCGCAGCGCGTCTTGATACAACTCTTCTGAGTACTTCCAGATGTCGTTGGTCAACTCAGTAAACGCGGTTTGCAGCGTAGCCTGTTGCGCTGGGTTCAAACGATTCCAGGTTTTGAGTGAGATCGCGTAGCCGTTAAAGCCCATTTGAAAGCCAAGTGGCAACTGATGTGTCACGATTTCAGTCCAAGATGCGGAGTTGGCCGAACTTGGACCCGTCACTGCGCAGTCCACAACACCTAGCGAGAGCGCTTGGTGAACATCGCTAAAGCCCATCGGCACAGGTGTTGCACCGAGTGATTCTAGGAACTTCGCCATAATTTGATCGGTCACGCGCACTTTCATGCCTTTCACATCAGTAAGTTGATTGATCGGCTTTTTGCAAAACAGCATTTGTGGACCAAAAGGCCAGTGTCCCAATAACTTGATACCGAATTGCTTTTGTAGGCGTGCGTCCAGTAACGGTGCCCAGGCATCAGCAGCTTTGCGGCTCGTGGGGTAATCAGGACTGCCGCCCACCAAGTCCAAGCCAATCAGAGAGGGTTCGTCGCGTGAGTTTTGTGAGAAGCGCAGGGAGACGATGTCAAAAAGACCCGTCTTCATGACGCGCAGTTGCTCAGTATCTTTAATGCCAAGCGTATCCATTGGCTTGTATTCGACAGTGATTGGCAGGCCGGTCTTGGCAGCGAGCTGCTCAAAGAAAGGCTGTTCACGATTTTTTTGAATGTTACCGGTCGCTATTGGTTGACCGATCACTTTCATCGTGATGTTCTGTGCTTGAGTCGTTGGCATCGCCAAGACAATACTGCTTAACGCAAGTGGTGCAAGATATCGTTTAATCAAAGACATAATGAACTCCGGTAGGTGCAGGGAATATTGCTAGTAACCCATTGCGCGAGGCAAGGTTGTCACAATCGCAGGGAAAAACAGACACAGCAAAAGAACGGCATACATCAACGCAACAAAAGGCCAAATGTTTATGACGAGTTCACGCATACGAATGCCCGTCACACCACAGACAACGAAAAGGACGACGCCCACTGGTGGGGTGAGCATGCCAATCACGAGGTTGAGTACGAAGAGAAAACCGAAGTGCAGCGGATCAATCCCATACTGAATGGCAATGGGGTGGAGTAGGGGAACCAGCATGATGTAGGCAGAGTTCGACTCAAGGAACATCCCTACAATGAACAGCAACACCGCCACGAGTAAAAGATACACAATCGGATCTTTTGTAATGCTGAACAAGAGCTCGGATAGCTTCTGTGGCATCAGGTCGACTGTCATCAAGTACGTAATGACTGAAGCGAAGGCAATGAGTGCACCCACCACAGCGGTGGTAATTGCAGCGCGCACGATGATGCCTGGGAGGTCAGAGAGTTTTAGCGTGCGCGTCACAAAAAAACCTAAAATCAACGCGTAGACAACCGAGATCGCAGACCCTTCAGTGGCGGTAAAGGCGCCAGCAATAATGCCGCCGATGATCAGCAAGGGCATGAACAAGACGATGGCGGAACGACGTGTTTCCTGCAGTAAACGCTTGAGCTGAAACGGTTCGCCTGTCGTGTGCCAGCCTCGCTTGGTGACGATCCAAGAGCATAGAGCCATAAAACCGATCGTAATGAGAATGCCCGGAACAACGCCAGCCATAAACATTCCACCGACGGATACCGACGGCCCTGCCATAAAGGCGTACACAATCATCGCCGCTGAGGGCGGAATGATAGGGCCTAAGTTTGCCGCGGCGGCAACGATGGCACTGGCAAAGCCTTTGTCATAAATCTTGGATAGAGACGGAACCAGAATGGCCGAGAGCGCGCTCGCGTCTGAGACGGCTGTGCCAGATACAGTCGCGAGCCCCGCGCCAGAAAGCATGGTGACATGAGCTAAGCCACCTCGGACACGACCCACGAGCGCATTGGCAAAGGAGATTAAGCGTTCAATAATTCCCGCCTTAATCATTAGCTCGCCTGACAGCATGAAGAAGGGGATCGCCATCAGCGGAAACGAGTTGACGGAATACATCATGCGCTGCGGGATGATGGAGATATCGATTCCGGAGAGCCAGATTGCAATGATGGAGCTGAGCCCCATTGCAAACGCAATCGGCAGGCTCATCAAGGCAACCGCCATGAAACCAATGACGACAAAGGTGCTCATTCGGCGTCCCCTACTTGTTTGCTAGGTGGGTCGGTGAGTGCGATTCTTGTTAAATGCATGCCCGTGTACAGCATGCCGATTCCGACTGCTACAAAAAAATACGCCACACTGATGTCCAGTGTGGCCATTTTCTCGTCCCACTGATCTTTGCACAGCTCTACACAAGACCAGGCGATCGCATAGCAAAGTGCGGCACAAATAGCTGCGGTTAATTTTCTGATGAGGCGTTGCTGGAATGCTGAGAACTTATCCACGAACAGATCAATGCCGATATGCGCCCCTTGGGCAGCAGCAAGAGGGATCGATAAAAATACCACCCAGACAAATGCTAGGCGGCCAGACTCGTCAGCCCAGTCGATCGACATGTTGAGGCCATAACGCAGCGCGACCTGCGCGGACACAATACCAACCATAAAACTAAATATCACAACAACGGCCGCAATAAGAATGAAATCCAGTACGCGAAACACTTTTCCAAGCGTTGAGCTTGTGTCGTAGGGAATTGGAATTGCACTCATGATCGCGGTCCGTTGTTACAGGTAGTTATTTAGACGTTTCAGCGAGAACCTGATTGACTAGATCTGCACCGGCGCGTTTCTTGACGCTTTCAACGACCGGGGCTGTGAGTTTGCGCATCTGCTCAAACATTTCTACTGGGATTTCCGTATAGGTCATTTTGGCTTTTAAATTAGAAAGCGATTTTTGTTCGTCTTCTGCAGCCAATTTGCGCTGGTAGGCAACGGTTGTTGCCATCGCTTGCCGTACGGCCGTTTGATTTGCAGGACTCATTTTGTCGAACACGCGCTTACTCGCGACCACAACAATAAAATCAAAAAAGTGCGAAGAGTTCGATAGGTGTCTTTGCACTTCGGCAAAACGAAAGGCATCAATCACTGTGTATGGATTCTCTTGACCGTCGACAACTTTTTGCTCGAGTGCTGAATACAGCTCCTTCACATCCATCGCAACGGGGTTTGCGCCCAACGCTCTAAATGAAGCAAGGTGCGTCTCGTTTGGTTGCATGCGAATCTTCATGCCTTTTAAATCATCGACTGATTTAATGGGACCTTTGCTGTTGGTGATGTGACGCGTGCCAAGTTCCATCCAGCCGAGCACGACAAAGCCCTTCTCTAGCAACTTTTGGTCGATTGCTTTACCAACAGGACCATCAATCACGCGGTAGGCGGATTCGCGGTTTTTAAATACAAAGGGTAGGCTGACTGCTTCAATCTCTGGCGCGATACGCGACATGAAAGCGGCACCAACCCATGTCAGGCCCAGAGTTCCTGCGCGCACGCCATCGACGTTCTCTTTTGCGCCACCCAACTGCATCGCGGGGAAGACGTCTACCTGAAGGGTGTTGTTAGTTAGGCGTGCGACTTCGGCTTTAAATATTTTTTCTACAGCAACGCTGCTCGGATGGGACGTTGGAAAGTTACCAGCGATCTGCAATTTATCTTGCGCACTGGCTTGTAAACAGGTGGCTGAAAGAAGAAGCGATGCCATCGCAGCAGCGAGACGATGAATGACGATTTTTTTGCTGTTCATGATGCGTCCTTTGAGTGAGAGTGAAGTCGTTGATGCCCATGGCTGAGCAAAGTTTCGATTGAGGCTGGAAGGCCTGCGTTTGGTTTTTCGGGCGGAGGCGAAAAGCTACCGGTCGTCGTTTGTCCTGCGTTCAAGCGAATGAGGGTTTCAGCATGGCGAACGGCGCTCGATACCCCGTCCACGACGGGGACAGGGAGCTTGCCAGACAAACTGCGCGCGAGCCCAGCCAGCGGGGCACCTGCCAGGATAATGACATCTGCACCGTCTTCACTGACGCACAGATTCGCCGTCGCAATCAAGCTTTCCGCCTTGTCTTGTTGGATCGATCCAATGTTAGGAAGGGGTTCATCCAGACTACGAATGCTCACCAGCCGGCTGCCCAAGCCGTAGGAATCAACCGTTTCTTGATACCAGGCGCGTATGCGACGCGAAATCGCGACAATGGAGATACGGTTACCTAACAGGCAGGCACTTGCGAGAGCGGCTTGTGTCAAACCCACGACTGGGCAAGGCAACACTTCTTTGAGGCCCGGAAGGCCTGGGTCGCCAAAGGCCGCCACCACCACTGCGTCATAGTGGCCGGCGTGTTCACCAGCAAGCTGGGCTGCGGCGTAGGCACCGATTAGAGCCTCGAAACGCGTTTCGATATACGCCACCCCGAATGAGGCTGTGACGGTTTGAATGCGGGTGCCTGCACTTGCAGAGCGTTTTGCTTCCGCATCGATCAGTTCCGAAACGCTTGCGGAAATGTTTGGATTGATCAACAAGATACGCTTCACGTTGTCCTAGCGCGCAGAGGTCATGAGGGTTGGCTTGCCGCAGGTCAGGAATTTCCCCTTACCTAAGCGTGGCAGGAAATTTTTACCATCCCATACCACTTCACCGTTACTGAGCGTTAAGCCTGGCCACGCCTTTAGTTGGATGCCCTCATACGGGGTGTAGTCCACGGCATGATGCAGCGCACTGTTATGGATCGTGACGTCTTTCTCGTCCCAGATGACAAGGTCTGCATCGGCACCGGGCGCGATGGTTCCTTTGCGTGGGTGTAGCCCGTAGGCTTTGGCAGGATTAGTTGAGGTCAGTTCGACAAACTTATTCAAAGAGAGTCGGCCAGTCAGTACGCCTTCGGAATACAGTAAAGGCATGCGGGTTTCGAGTCCGGGTATGCCGTTGGGGATGTGGCGAAACGGTTGCTCTTTTCCGTCAAGTTTTTTACCTTCTGGGCTGTCGTAATTGAAGGGTGCGTGGTCCGACGAGAAGACCGAAAACAAGCCATCTCTTAAGGCATTCCAAATGACTTCTTGATTGCTCCGGTCTCGGGGAGGTGGACTGCAGATACATCGCGCACCCACATAACTATCATCGATGCCCAAGTCCTCAGCGGTGAGGAATAAGTACTGGGGACAGGTTTCAGCAAAGATTTGTAGGCCATGGCCGCGCGCCCATCGGATTTGCTCGACAGCCTCTTTGCCCGAGACGTGGACGATCAGGATAGGCACATCGACCAGCTCAGACAAGGCAATAGCGCGGTGTGTGGCTTCACGTTCGACAAGCATGGGCCGTGAATGTGCGTGAAAACGGGGCGCAGTTTGCCCTGCGGCCTCCAGTCTGCGAGTCAGCCATTCGATGCAGTCTGCGTTCTCAGCATGAATCATCGCCATCGCGCCGTGTTGTCTGGCTACAGACAAGACATCGAGAATTTGACCATCGTTAAGTTTGAGGTCGTCGTAGGTCATGTAGATCTTGAACGACGTATAACCCTCTGCGATCAATGCAGGGAGTTCGTCGTTCAGCACGGCGGGTGTTGGGTCACTGACAATAAGGTGGAAGGTGTAATCAATATGCGCGCGGCCGTCGGAGCGACGGTGGTAGTCCCGAACGGCGTCGCGCAGTGACTGGCCTTTTTCTTGTGCAGCAAAGGGAATCACCGTCGTTGTGCCGCCACAGGCTGCCGAACGTGTGCCGGTCTCAAAGTCATCGGCCATTTTCATCGGAGCAGGCATTGGCTGGTCAAGGTGGCAGTGCGCATCGACTCCGCCTGGCGTGACCACTCGGCCGGCTGCATCGATCGTCTTTTTGGCCGGTGGCAAATAGCTACCCACCACAACAATCTTTCCATCTTTAATACCGATATTGGCGTCAAACGTGTCGGCGGCGGTGGCGACGCGGGCGTTAGTAATGACGAGGTCAAGCGTGTCAGACATGCGAGAAGCTTCCGTTAAGAGCTGGTACTAATGCTAAATTCCCCATGTTGGGGCAGTCGATTGTCAACAACAGTGCATACATATTAATGTGTTAATTCATATTTGCAGGAGTGAGTGTTGTTTGCGGCTATTGTGGGGCTGGCATAGCATTTGCTTGTGAAGGCTTAAGCAATTGTCGTGCCAGACTCTCGTCTGATGAATAGTAATTAAGTAATATATTGTCAACAATAGTATTTACACTAATGTTGACATAAATGGAGCGATCGTGAGCACACCAATCCGGATAGGGGTATTGACCCCGTCCTCCAATACAGCACTCGAGCCTTTGACGAGTTCAATCGTCTCTGTCATGCCTGGCGTGACGGCGCATTTTGGTCGATTCCATGTAACGCAGATAGCTCTTTCAGATCAAGCACTTGGGCAGTTTAATGATAGTAAAATCTTAAGTGCGGCAGAGTTGCTAGCCGATGCCAATCCCGATGTGATTACGTGGAGCGGCACGTCTGCGGGCTGGATGGGCTTTGATAAAGATGTCCTGCTTTGTCAACGGATTACGGAGCGGACGGGGATTCGCGCCTCGACGGCCATCCTTGCGTTAAATGAGCTGTTGGCGATTAAACAGGTGAAACGTTTGGGCTTGGTGACACCGTACACCAGTGATGTACAGGAAAAGATTATTGCGAATTACGCGCAGATTGGAATCGAAGTGGTCGCAGAGACGCATCGACAGATCTCTGTGAACTTTGACTTTGCGTTGGTTGAGCCCGCGGAGATTGAATCTGATTTACTGCAAGTCAGCCGTGCGCAGCCGCAAGCAATTGTCACGTATTGCACGAACTTGCGAGCGGCACAGCTCGCAGACCGCTTTGAGGCGCAAACGCAGATTCCATTGCTCGACACCGTGAGCACGACAATTTGGGGTGCTCTGCGCGCAGTGGGCGCGAACCCAGCCGGCATAAAAGGCTGGGGACAATTGTTTGAATGGAAGTAATGCTGTGATCAAAATGGGCAACGCTCGAGGCGACTATGCAATCTAAGGTTACTGCGCGATTACAGCGAGAAAATACGCAAGACGAGATCTACGAGAAAATCTATGGAGCGATTCTCGAGCACCGTTTACATCCGGGGACAAAGCTCGTCGAAGAACGTCTTGCCGAGATCTTCAACGTCAGCCGAGCCAGAATTCGTGAGGTGCTTGCGCGTCTTGCACACGAGCAAGTGGTGGATATGTATCCACAGCGCGGCGCCTATGTTGCACGGCCAACCATTGAACAAGCGGTTCACGTCTTCGAGGCCCGTCGACTCATTGAACCCGAGTTGGTCAGGCGTTTGATTGAGAATCTAACGCCTGAACGTATTGAGCGTCTTCGGCAACACTGCGCGCTTGAGCAAGATGCCCGACGGCGCGAAGATAAACGCATGATTGTTCGCCTATCAGGCGAGTTTCATATGTTGTTATCCGAGTTAGCCGGTAATCAGGCGCTCGCGAGAACGATGCGCGAGCTCTCCAGCCTGACTTGTCTCATTATTATTTTGTACGACGCACCCACGGCCTCAAGTTGTCGTGCGGATGAACATAGTTTGATCACGGATGCAATTGCTAAGCGTGATATTGAGGGTGCCCAAACGCTGATGCTCGAACATCTTTCCCATATTGAAGGTAGCCTGAATCTTGAGCCAGCCGATTCTGAAGTAGACCTCGCGACGATCTTTGCAGAGTGATGATGAAAATTCTTCTGATTAATCCAAACACGAGCGCACATGTGACCGAGCGCATGCGAGCCAACGCCCAGCAGGCTGTAGGGGATGCCGCGACGATTCATGCTTTTACTGCGCAATCGGGACCTGCGATTATTAGCAGCCGCTCTGAGAACGCCATTGCCTTGGCAGAGATGCTTCGCTTGGCCGCTAGTCATCAAGAGGGACACGATGTCCTGATGCTTGGCGTATCGATTGATACAGGCTTGCAAGCACTGCGAGAGATGCTCGATATTCCTGTGGTGGGTATGGCGGAAGCCGCGTTGCTGACGGCAAGTATGTTGGGTGGAAAAATTGGCTGCCTAACGCTAGGGGCAGCGATGGTGCCTGTGTACGAGGAACTTACCGCAAGCTATGGGCTGGCGTCACGGGTATCTAAATGGCGTGCGGTGGAGGTTCCTAGTGCGTTCAAGGCGACAGACGCAGACCCGGAGGTGGAGCGGGCGTTGATTCGGGCCTCTGAGCAATTGGTGCATCAAGATGGCTCAGATGTGATTGTGCTGTGTGGAGCGGTACTTGCTGGTTATGCCCGGCAGGTTGCAAAAGCGGTCGGTGTTCCTGTCGTAGATCCTGCGCAAGCGGCCGCACTACAAGCACTCACGCTCGCGAAGATGCGGCCTTCGAAGCAACATGACGGAAGTTTTGCTCGACCGAAAGGTCGCATGTTCTCGGGGATCGATCCTGCGATTGCTGGGTTGTACAAATCATAAACGGCTAGGCAAAAAATTAGTATTTAGGAGCAGGAATGGACCGCAGAGATTTTTACGGGTACCGCGACCAACGCCCGCATGCGGCTTGGCCACAGGGTGCGAGTGTCGCGCTCAATTTTGTGCTGAATGTGGAAGAGGGTGCCGAGCTAAGCCTTGCTGATGGCGATTCTGCGAACGAACCCATGCATGAAGTCACGAGTAAGGTGACCACCGAGCCAGATTTGTGTCGAGAGTCTCATTTTGAATTTGGATTGCGTACTGCGTATTGGCGGGTGTTACGTGAGTTAGATGAGGCCGGTGTGCCGTGCACGTTGAATGTATGCGGGCGAATGGCAGAGCGCGCACCCGATTTGTTGAGGGATGCAGTGGGTCGCGGACATGACGTGTGCGCGCACGGTTGGTTGTGGCAATCTCCGGCCGGACTAGATCGGACTCAAGAGCGTGCCATGATGCTCAAAACACTGGATACGATAGAGGCCGCCTGCGGAGTAAGGCCTACGGGATGGCATTGCAAATCGACTCCTACCATTCATACACGCGCTTTAGCCAACGAGCTTGGCTTGTTGTACGACAGCGATGCGTATAACGATGAATTACCGTATTGGGCCAAGCTTGGTGACAGAAAGAGTCTTGTTTTGCCGTATCAGTTTGACACTAACGATATGCGATTCTTCGGTGAGTCGCCCGCCTTTGTACAGGGACACGATTTTTCAGACTATGTGATCGAGACCCTCAACCGCTTGCTTTACGAAGCAGACAAATGGCAGTCTCAGTCGATGTTGACTGTTGGGCTACATCTGCGCATTATCGGCAGGCCTGGACGAGTACAGGCGTTACATGATCTTCTTAACTTTGTTCGGAATGATCCGCGCATTTGGACGACGACGCGCACTTCGATTGCGCAGCATTGGCTGTCAACACATCCCTCACGCTAAGGTTTTACGCGCGGGAAGCGTTCTGTCAGTCTCGCTCTCCAGGCAGCATTAGGCTTCAATAAATTTCGCAGCGCGGTGGTGTCATCCTCGGCGCCTTTCGCCATCTGATTGATTTGCCAGCCCATACAAAAATTTGAAGATATCGCTGGCATCCCTAAGTCAGACAAGGTCATGATTGGACCAAGAGTAGGCATACCCGCACCGGCTAGTAATATCAAGTCTGGCTTGTGCACAAGCAAGCGCTTGGCTGCACTTAAGACTGCATCGTTGCGCATCGTGTAGATATTGTGAAAGCCTCCGGGCGTGTCAGGACCCTTGATGGCACAAATTTCTACGCCACAGCGGCGCCAATAGGCAGCACTTTTTTCAGTCAACCATGCTGGATAGGGACTGACCAAGCCGATGCGTTGTGTTCCTAGGCAGGCAAACGCTCTGCGGATGGATTGCGCAGCAGAGACGATAGGGTAGCCGTAGCGTGCGCTTAGCGCACTGAAGTGGGCGTCTT
>CANFEI010000007.1 GCA_947445495.1 Alcaligenaceae bacterium | reverse complement strand
GCAGGTATTGGTGGTTAACCCGCAAAAAGTGCCAGGTAAGGACTACCAGGCGTTTCTCGCGCAGGTAAAAGCGAATCCCGGCAAAATGAACTATGCCTCGGCTGGTAGTGGAACTTCCCACCATCTTGCTGGTGAGCTATACAAAATTCAGGCCAAGACAGATATTGCGCATATCCCGTATCGTGGTGCTGGTCCCGCCATGCAAGGCTTGATTGCAGGCGACGTGGATATGATGTTCGACGGTTTGGGCTCTTCCGCCGCACAAATTAAGGCAGGCCGTATCAAGCCATTGTTTGTCGCAAGCGAAAAGCGAAATCCTGCGATTCCCGATGTCCCAACGACTGCTGAAATCGGTCTTCCTCAATACGTGGTGAGTACATGGTATGCCTTGTGGGCACCTAAAAATACTCCTCCCGCTGTGACGGAAAAGATCATTGCAGCGCTCAAAAAACTACCCCAGGACGAGACAATTCGCACGGTGTGGGCGACTAATGGCGCTGAGTTTCCGGACATAACGGGCGCTAAGTTCGCTGCGTTTGTCGAAAGCGAAGTGAAGCGTTGGGGCGAGGTCGTCAAGACGTCTGGCGCGAAGCTTGATTAATGTGGTTGGACAAGAAAAAAGCCTGATCTTTTGATCAGGCTTTTGCCAGAACTTGGAGCGGGAGAAGAGTCTCGAACTCTCGACCTCAACCTTGGCAAGGTTGCGCTCTACCAACTGAGCTACTCCCGCTTTAACGCCCACCGCCCTTGCTATGCATGATGCAGCTGTGCATCCAAGTTCGATCAACGAAGTTCGTGAATATAGCATACCCACCTACCCCTATGTCAAACCCGCCAGCCCCTGCGCCTGTTGTCGCCAATGCTGGCTCGATCTTTGAGCCATGCAGCGGCGTCGTAGCGGATGTGCGCGTTGAGCCGGCAGAGCTGACAGCTCAAAATACCTTGGGACTTGCTTGCCGGGCCCAGCACCTTATTGTGTTGCGCAGCCCAGCGCAACTTGCTGGGGTGACCGAGGTTGCTCTTCAGTATCGGCGTGTGTTTGTGTTGGGCGGTGGCAGCAACGTTGTGCTGCCACCGCAATTATCCGCTTTAGTGTTGAAAGTCGAATTCAAGGGGATTGCGCTTGCTGGTGATTTGTCGGACTGCTGGCTGATCGATGTCGCCGCGGGTGAAGACTGGCATGTTTGGGTGACTTCCGCCATGAAAAGTGGTTGGCCGGGCTTAGAGAACCTCGCCTTAATTCCCGGGACGGTCGGTGCGGCACCTGTACAAAATATTGGTGCCTATGGCGTTGAGCTACAAGACCACATTGAGTCGGTGAGCGCTTGGAATATTCCGCAGGGGCTGTTAAGAACCTTCAGCCGAGAAGAGTGTGAATTCGCCTACCGTGACAGTGTGTTTAAGCGCGCGCCAGCAGGGACATGGTTGATTATTTCCTTGCGTTTTCGTTTACCTAAGGTGTGGACGCCGGTGCTGGGGTATCCCGATCTTCAAAAACACTTTGGTATCGGCGCTGCAAAGGCGCAATCGCTTAGCCCTCAAGCCGTATTCGACGCTGTGTGTGCCATACGCCGCGCCAAACTTCCCGATCCAGCCGAACTGGGTAATGTGGGCAGTTTTTTTAAAAATCCTGTTGTATCGAGTGTGCAGCATGCGCAGCTTATGCTGGCGCATCCAGACGTGGTCTCTTACCCACAGGCTGATGGGCAATACAAACTCGCAGCGGGATGGTTGATTGATCGGTGTGGCTGGAAAGGGCGGCGCGTTGGCGCGGTCGGGATGCATGCTCGTCAAGCGTTAGTGCTTGTGAATTACGGCGGGGCGCAGACCAACGAGGTGCTGGCGCTTGCGCACGCGGTGCGGTCAAGCGTGCAAGAGCACTTTGGCGTCGAGCTTGAAATGGAACCTATTAACGTAGCCGAGTAATGCGGCGCAAACAAGCAACACGGCTCGCCTGCTGTTACTCACTTAAAGACCGAGAACCGTTTGCATATTGAATAGGCCGGTTTTTTTGCCTTCAAGGTAGCGCGCTGCGCGCAGGCTGCCTTCAGCGTAGCCTGCACGACTGCTAGAGCGATGCGTGATTTCGATGCGCTCGCCAACCCCGCAGAAATACACGGTATGGTCGCCCACGATGTCACCGCCGCGTACGACGGAGAAGCCGATTTCTCCGGGCTTGCGTGCGCCCGTGTGACCATGCCTCGTCCAGGTGGCAACGTCATCAAGCTTCTTGCCCCAAGCATCTGCCACCACCTCCCCCATTTTGAGTGCCGTACCGGAAGGTGCATCCACTTTGTGATGATGGTGTGCCTCAAACACTTCCACATCGTAGCCAGCGTTCAGAATGCGCGCTGCCATATCAAGCAGCTTAAGCGTTGCGTTCACGCCGACACTCATGTTGGGTGCAAACACGATGCCAATCGACTTTGCTGCCTCGTTGATCGCGGCTTTACCTGCGTCGTCAAAGCCTGTCGTTCCGATGACCATGTTCACGCCGTGCGTGAGGCAAGCCTTCAGGTGCTCGAGCGAGCCCTCTGGACGGGTGAAATCAATCAGGCAATCTGCTTGCTGGAGCGCTGATAATTGATCTGTAATCAACACGCCACTTAGCTTGCCTAAGAAGGCAGTCGCATCTTGCCCGAGCATTGGCGCACCGGCAATATCCAGCGCCGCAGTCAACTTTAAATCTGCGGATTGAGTGACGGCTTCAGTGAGCATGCGGCCCATACGGCCACTGGCTCCGGCGATAGCAATACGCATGGTGGACTCTTGTTGTTTAAGTAAATAACGGTTTAGCGCAGGGGTGTCGGTGCGTCGAGCGGCGCCGTGGGCGAGGCCGAGGGATCAGACGGCGTTCTGCCACCGACTGTTTGACCAAAGGTCACCCCAGGGAGAATCTCAGTCGGCGCTGACATTCTTGAGGCCGCCGCTGCGTCGTTACCTTCGCGCGTCATGTTGAGCTGGTGTTGTGCCGCCTCTTTTTGCGAGGTCCGGACCTCTTCGCGTGCGAGCTGGAAGGGTTGTAGCTCTGGCTGCTCGTCGCCACGCCAGCTCGCAAGCTGGCTTCCTTCAAAGATCACCGTCAACACGCGCTCTTCAACTTTGCCGTTGCTTGCACGGTAATAGTAGGGGTAGTCCCAGCGATTGGCGTGAAGCACACTGGCCAACGTCGGTGTACCAAGCGCATAGCGCACTTGTTCGCGCGACATACCAGGGCGCAAGAACGAGACTTGGTCTTTGGTGACCCAATTGCCTTGCTGGACGCCTACCCGGTATGGGAAGCCCCATTGATTGGAGGAACAACCGGCTAATGCAGCCGCGCAGGCTACCCCCAAAAGGGTGGCGCGCAAGTAAGAAGCGAGAGTAGAAGATTTGAACACTGCAGACCTCTATGGGTTTTGCAACCAAAGACGCTATCATAAAGCCTTAATCGCACGCCTAGTAGGCAAAACAGGGGATTTTTCTTGGATATCGAGAACGACCAAAGCGACCTTAAAAATGTGGGCCTCAAGGCCACATTCCCACGCCTAAAAATTCTTGATATTTTCCGTAAGTCCGGGGAACGGCACCTCAGTGCCGAAGATATCTATCGTTCGCTACTGAACGACAAGGTTGATATTGGGCTGGCCACCGTCTATCGGGTGCTGACCCAGTTTGAGCAAGCGGGCATCTTGGCCCGAAGCCAGTTTGATGGCGGTAAATCGGTCTTTGAGCTCAATGATGGCGATCACCACGACCACCTTATCTGCACCCATTGCGGCAAGGTCACTGAATTTGCAGACGACGAGATCGAAAAGCGCCAGCACAAGGTCGCGCGCGACAATGGCTACAGGCTCGAAAGCCACGATATGGTGCTATATGGGGTATGTAAGGACTGTGGCTAAGGCGTCTGCGCCATTGCTCATGACGTCGGCTGCAACATTTCTAGTGCGTGTTTACGCGTGGTCTCGGTGATTTTGATACCGCCTAGCATGCGGGCGACCTCCTCAACGCGCGCAGGGTCGTTGAGCGCCGTAATACTTGAGGTTGTGACACCCTTGGCCTGTTGCTTGCTGACCTGAAAGTGATGTTGCCCGCGGGCAGCCACCTGGGGGAGGTGGGTGACGCACAGCACTTGATGCCGCTGACCCAGTTCGCACAGTAGGTGTCCAACGACTTCGGCTACCGCCCCACCAATGCCGCTGTCGACCTCATCAAAAATTAAGGTGGGTACCCGTGCGGCACGGCTCGCAATGACAGACAGGGCCAGCGAGATGCGCGCGAGTTCTCCGCCCGATGCAACTTTTGCTAAAGGTTTGGGTGTAGTGCCTGTATGTCCCGCAACCAGAAACTCAATATGATCACTGCCTTGTGCGGAGGCAGGCGTTTCGGTGAGCGAAATTGCGAATTGCCCCCCCTCCATCGCAAGGGTTTGCATGGCGCGGCCCACAAGTTTACTCAGATCTTTTGCGGCTATTTGTCGTGCTGCCGAAAGCGCTTGCGCGTGTTGGTCGTAGTCTTTTTTGAGCGTTGCCGCCTGTGCACGAAGCGCCTCGATATCGGCCGAAGCTTGCAGCGACTCGAGCTCGGCCTGCAGGGTTTGATGCAAGGTGAAGAGTTGCTCAGGTTCCGTTTTGAACTTGCGCGCTAAATCAAAAATTGTGCGCATACGCTCTTCTACCGTGGCGAGCCGTGCCGGATCAAGTTCGACGCGCGATAGGTAGGCATTGAGGTCTGAGACAGCCTCGCTGACACCAATGCGGGCTGACTCCAAGGCTTCGTAGACCGTTTGCAGACTAGGGTCGTGGCGCAATAGTTGATTAATGCGTTGCACGGCCATGGCGATTTGATGATGTGCGGAACCCTCGCTTTCGTCCAGCGCCGCCAGTGCTTGGGCGGCGCCGTCAATGAGTGCCTGGCCATTAGCCAGCCGCGTGTGCTCGGTCGAGATGTCTTGCCACTCCATTGGCCCAAGTTCCAGACGGTCGAGTTCCGCTGTTTGCCATTCGAGTTTTTCACGAGCTGCCGCAATGACGTTCGCATCTTGTTCGCTCAGGGAGAGTTGGCGCTCGACTTTGCGCCAAGATTTCCAGGCGCCGGCGAGCTCTTGCCGTAAGGCTTGATGTGCGCCGTGGGCGTCAAGCATGTCGCGTTGATTATCTGAACGTAACAAGCTTTGGTGGGCGTGTTGGCCGTGAATGTCGACAAGATATTCACCGACTTCGCGCAACTGCGTGACCGTGACGGTGGTGCCATTGATGTAGGCGCGGCTGCGGCCTTGCGCGTCAATCACTCGGCGCAAGACGAGTTCGTCGCCAGCGTGCAGATCATGCTCGGTGAGCCATGACTGCAATGCAGTGGGGGTATCGAAAATCGCGCTGACCTCGGCGCGTTCGGCGCCTTGGCGCAAGACAGATACATCGGCACGCTCGCCCAAGGTGAGCGCAAGCGCATCGATCAGAATAGATTTTCCCGCACCTGTTTCGCCCGAGAACACTGTAAAGCCAGACGCAAAATCGATATCGGCCTGGGAGACAATGACAAAGTCACGAATTTGCAGCGCACGGAGCATGGGCGCTAGTCCCCTTCGCTACCGAAGCGTGGCATGCGGTTCCAGTCGAGCTTGCGTCGCAGTGTAGAAAAAAAGTTGTAGCCTGCTGGATGTAAAAAGCGGATGGTATGTGTGGCGCGTTGCACGACGATGCGATCGCCGGGCAATAAGTCAGACCACGTCTGCATGTCAAAATGTACGCTCGCACCGGCCTCGACGCGGGCCATGGCTGTGAGCGTCATGTTCAGGACGCCATCTGCGGGAATCACGATAGGGCGATTCGAGAGCGTTTGGGGTGCAACGGGCACGAGTACCATCGCGCTGATTTCGGGGTGCAAAATTGGACCAGCAGAGGACAGGGCGTACGCGGTGGAACCGGTTGGGGTAGCCACGATCATTCCGTCTGCACGCTGTGTGTACATATAGGTGCCGTCGATTTCGACGCGCACCTCAATCATTCCCCCTCGGCCAGCACGGCTGAGTACGACGTCATTGAGCGCGGTGGCTGTGTACATTTGCTGATCGCCGCGCCAGACCGTGGCACTGAGAAGCATGCGCTTTTCAGTTTCGTAGCGACCTTGCAAAAGATCCGTCAGGGCGACCTGGGCGGCCTCAACGGGGATGTCGGTGATAAAACCCAGCCGCCCATGGTTGATTCCGACGACGGGCACGTCGAAAGGTGCGAGGTGGCGGGCTGCCCCGAGCATGGTGCCGTCACCGCCCATGACAATGGCGAGGCTGGCTTGTTGTCCAATTTGTGGAAACGTTACGGTGGGGTACTCAGTGACCCCAGTGTTCCGGGCAGTGTCTGCTTCGATGAGGACCTTGCGACCGTCCTGACCGAGCAGGGTCGCGAGCGCACGCAGCGGGGCGTGCAGGCCCGAGTCTTGATATCTGCCGATAAGCGCGATGGTGGGAAAGTGCATGCGAGCCTTAATCGTCGAAAAACTAACCGATTATAGGGTCGGGGAAGGTAAAATAGGGCAATCATGGATGATCGTGCACGCGCGCTTCTCAAAGCATTAATTGAACGATATATCGACGACGGCCAGCCCGTCGGCTCACGCACGCTCTCCAAGCTCTTTGATCTGTCGCCCGCCACAATCCGAAATGTGATGGCCGATCTCGAAGAGCTCGGTCTGATTCACAGTCCGCACACGTCGGCTGGTCGGATCCCCACACCACGCGGCTATCGTTTGTTTGTTGACACCATGCTGACTGCCCGGCCCTTTGAGCTGGTATCTACAGTCAATGTGCGTGATTTGCAATCGGCCTCCGATCCCTCGCGTGCGGTCAACGCCGCCGCCTCGATGCTTTCGAGCCTAACGCAGTTTGCGGGGGTCGTGTTGTCGCCACGTCGGGCGCAGGTATTTCGGCAAATTGAATTTATCCGTTTGTCTGAAAAACGGATTTTGCTGATTATCGTGACCCCCGATGGCGACGTCCAGAACCGTATCTTATTGACCCCGCGTGACTACACCAACACCGCGCTCATTGAGGCCGCCAATTTCTTTAATCACAATTTTGCGGGAAAGTCGTTTGCCGAGGTACGCCAGACGCTCTCGCATGACTTGGCGCGCTTGCAAGAAGATATGTCGCGCCTGATGCAGGCGGCCGTCGAGGCTGGTGCCGAGGCGGCTGATGAAGGTGAGACGGTCGTGATTTCAGGCGAACGCAAATTACTGGATGTCAACGAACTCGCCAGTGATATGGATCGCCTGCGCAAAACCTTTTCTCTCTTTGAAAAGAAAACCGATCTGATGCAGCTCCTCGAGGTATCCAGTCGTGCGCAGGGAGTGCAGATTTACATCGGGGGCGACTCCGAACTCGTACCCACCGAGGATTTGTCGGTGATTACCGCTCCCTATAGCATTGATGGCCATATCATTGGCACACTCGGCGTCATTGGTCCCACACGTATGGCGTATGAGCGTGTGATCCCTATTGTCGATATCACTGCGCGCTTGCTCTCGAGCGCGCTTAGTCATCACCCTTCCGAACGGAATTAGCATGCGATTTTGGCCTGAACCTAAGCGCGAATGCGCCGATGGCAAGCGTTTCTTGTCGTGGCCAGAACCCCTTACGCGCTCGCGCGTAGGTGTGGTGCTGGTCAATCTCGGCACACCCGAGGCGCCCACAGCGCCGGCAATTCGTAAGTACTTGCGCGAGTTTCTCTCCGACCCCCGCGTCATCGAGATCCCCAAGTTGCTTTGGTGGCCGATTTTGAATGGGCCAATTTTGATGGCGCGTCCGCGCAAGTTGGCACCGCGCTATCAAAGTATCTGGATGGAGGGCGGGTCGCCGCTGTTGGTCTATACGCAGCGTCAGACAGCGGGTGTGCAACGTATCCTGTCCGAGCGTGGGCTTGATGTGCAAGTCCAGACGGGGATGCGCTATGGCAAGCCGTCCATTCAAGACGCGATGCTCAATCTGCGCGATAGCGGTTGCGAGCACATCTTAGTTGTGCCGATGTATCCACAATACGCGTCGAGCACCACTGCAACGGTGGTCGATGAGGTTATGCGCGTGGCGGCGCGTATGCGTAATCAACCCGCGCTGCGGTTCATCAAACGTTTCCACACGGCCCCCGCCTTTCTGCAGCCGCTAGCAGACAAAATTTCGGCGCTTTGGCAGGCGCAGGGTCGTCCTCAGAAATTGGTCATGAGTTTTCATGGCTTGCCGCGCCAATGCGTTGACAGGGGGGATCCCTATTGTCGGGACAGTTACGAGACGGCGCGAGCCTTGGCGACTTTATTGGGCTTGAGCGACGATCAATATTTAGTCACCTTTCAAAGCCGTTTTGGTCCGGCGAAGTGGCTCGAGCCCTACACCGAGCCCACGCTGGAAAAGCTGGCGCAACAAGGCGTGACCGAGATCGATGTCGTCTGCCCAGGTTTCTTGGCCGATTGCCTTGAGACCCTTGAAGAAATCAGTATCGAGGTGCGTGAGACCTTCCTGCATGCGGGGGGCAAGCAGTTTCGTTATATTCCCGCACTGAACGATGATCCCGCCTGGATGGTAGGGTTAGCCGATTTGGTTGAATCGCAGTTGCAGGGTTGGCAGGTCCGAATGGAAAAGTGATTACTCACGTCTAGCTGGATTGGCTCTGCTCATTACTAAAGTTTTAGTTAGTTTTTAGTCAAAATCTACCTAAAACCCACTCGAATTTGTCCAAAAATTGCAGTTTTTGACCTTGAATCTGGGGGGATTGCCCCCAAGTTTGTGTCAACCAACGCATTTTCTGGAGAAATTCAATGACCGTTCAACAAGACCCGACTGCCAATTCATCAGGCGATTCGTCGCTTGACAAGTCGGCTGAGCAAAGCGCGGCTCAGGGTCAGTCCGAGCCGGCCGCCCAAGCTGAGGCCCAATCGCTCGACCCCATTCAGCAGTTACATGCCGATTTGGCAGCCGCGCAGGCGCAGCTCGCTGAGCAGAAAGATCAGGCGTTGCGTGCGCACGCAGAAATGGAAAACGTTCGCCGTCGCGCCCAGGAAGAAGTCTCGAAAGCACGTAAGTTCGGCATTGAGTCGTTCGCCGAAGGGCTTGTGCCGGTGAAGGATAGTCTTGAGGCAGCGCTTGCTCAGACAGAGCAGAGCGCCCAAGACATGCGTGCAGGGATCGAAATGACCCTCAAGCAGCTAGTGAGTGCCTTTGAGCGAAATCACTTGAAGGAAATCGCGCCTGCCGCAGGCACCAAGTTTGATCCGCATCAGCACCAAGCGATTGCGACCATACCAGCCGAGCAAGAGCCCAACACGGTTGTGCAGACCCTGCAGAAGGGCTACTTGATCGCAGAGCGCGTACTGCGCCCTGCGCTGGTCACGGTTTCGTCTTAGGCTTGAAATTGCTTCGTTAACCCCCAATTACAAAACATCTAAGTATTCAAAGCGCTAAAGCATTTAAGCATTCCCCAAATTCTGATTTCTTTAAAGGTAATTCACCATGAGCAAGATTATCGGTATCGACCTTGGCACCACCAACAGTTGTGTGGCGGTCATGGACGGCGGTCAGGTCAAAATTCTTGAGAACGCTGAGGGCGCGCGCACCACGCCCTCTATCGTCGCCTACATGGAAGACGGTGAGACACTCGTGGGCGCGCCAGCGAAACGTCAGGCTGTCACAAACCCCACGAATACGCTCTATGCCGTCAAGCGCCTGATTGGACGCAAGTTCACAGAAGACGCGGTCCAGAAAGACATCCATTTGATGCCTTACAAGATCGTCAAGGCCGATAACGGCGACGCCTGGGTTGAAGCACAAAATAAAAAACTCGCACCCTCGCAGGTCGCAGCAGACGTTTTGCGCAAAATGAAAAAAACCGCCGAAGACTTTTTGGGCGAAGAAGTAACCGAGGCCGTCATTACCGTGCCGGCTTACTTTAATGACAGTCAGCGCCAAGCGACCAAAGACGCAGGCCGTATTGCGGGTCTGGACGTCAAGCGGATCATCAACGAGCCAACCGCAGCAGCGCTGGCCTTCGGCATGGACAAGTCCGAAAAAGGTGATCGCAAGATCGCAGTATTTGACTTGGGTGGTGGCACGTTCGATATCTCGATCATTGAGATCGCGGATGTGGATGGCGAGAAACAGTTTGAGGTGTTGTCGACCAATGGCGATACGTTCCTGGGTGGTGAAGACTTCGACCAACGCATCATTGAATACGTGATCGCTGAGTTCAAGAAAGAGCAGGGCGTTGACTTAGGCAAAGACGTCTTGGCGTTGCAGCGTTTGAAAGAAGCCGCTGAAAAAGCCAAGATTGAACTGTCGTCAAGCCAGCAAACTGAAATCAATTTGCCTTACATCACTGCCGATGCATCTGGCCCCAAGCACTTGAACCTCAAGATGACGCGTGCCAAGCTCGAATCGTTGGTCGAAGAGCTGATCGCTCGCACCATGGATCCTTGCCGTATCGCGATTAAAGATGCAGGCGTGAAGGTCAGTGAAATCGACGATGTGATTTTGGTCGGCGGTATGACCCGTATGCCTAAGGTGCAGGAAAAGGTCAAAGAGTTTTTTGGTCGCGAACCACGTAAGGACGTCAACCCCGATGAAGCGGTTGCAGCAGGTGCTGCGATCCAGGGCTCAGTGTTGTCTGGCGATCGCAAAGATGTGTTGTTGCTCGACGTGACGCCTCTGTCGCTTGGTATTGAAACACTTGGTGGCGTGATGACCAAAATGATCACCAAGAACACGACGATCCCGACCCGACACTCGCAAGTGTTCTCGACCGCTGATGACAATCAACCAGCCGTGACCATTAAAGTGTTTCAGGGTGAGCGTGAAATCGCTGCGGGTAACAAGACGCTCGGTGAGTTCAACCTTGAGGGTATTCCACCTTCACCACGCGGCACACCGCAGATTGAAGTGACGTTTGATATTGATGCGAACGGTATTGTTCACGTCTCGGCCAAAGATAAAGGTACGGGCAAAGAGAACAAGATCACCATCAAGGCGAACTCTGGCCTGACCGAAGAAGAAATTCAACGTATGGTGAAAGACGCTGAGGCGAATGCCGAGGAAGATCACCGCATGGCTGAGTTGGCCTTGGCGCGTAACAGCGCGGATGGTCTGGTGCACGCTACGCGCAAGTCCTTGACCGAGTACGGTGATAAGCTCGAAGTCGCTGAAAAAACAGCAATCGAAGCCGCCATCGCTGAAGTCGAAGAGGTCTTGAAGAGTGGCGCCGATAAGGCTGCGATTGATGCCAAAGTTGAGGCGCTTGCAACGGCCTCGCAAAAACTCGGCGAGAAGATGTATGCCGAGGCCCAAGCAGCGCAAGCTGCAGCGGGCGGTGCGCCTGGTGGAGCAGAGCCAGGTTCAAGCAAGCCAGCGGATGACAATGTTGTCGATGCTGAGTTTAAAGAAGTCAAACGCGACCAGAAGTGATCGCCTAGACCACAGTAGCATCCGCCCGGGACTCTTTTAGAGCATCCCGGGCAAGCTTTTTCTGTTTCACCTTTTTACGAGCCTGAGATCATGGCAAAACGCGACTTTTACGAAACCCTTGGTGTGGCCAAAAACGCTTCGGATGATGACCTGAAAAAGGCCTATCGCAAGCTGGCGATGAAATACCATCCCGACCGCAATCCCGATAGCAAGGAAGCCGAAGAGAAATTCAAACAAGGCAAAGAGGCTTATGAAATTCTTTCCGATGAAAACAAGCGTACGGCCTATGACCGCTACGGGCATGCGGGCGTAGATCCGAATGCTGCGGGTATGGGTGGCGCGGGCGGTGCCGGCTTTGGTGATGCGTTTGGTGACATCTTTGGTGAGATTTTTGGTGGTGCACGTCAGCGAGGCGGTAGTGGCGGCGGACCGCAGGTGTATCGCGGCGCAGATCTGAAGTACTCAATGGAAATCACGCTCGAACAGGCGGCCGCCGGCTTTGAAACAGAAATTCGTGTCCCGAGCTGGGAAAACTGCGAGATTTGTAAAGGGAGTGGCGCTAAGCCAGGCACATCCCCCAAGACTTGTCGTACTTGTGGCGGTTCCGGTGCAGTGCGCATGCAGCAGGGCTTTTTTAGTGTGCAGCAGACGTGTCCTACATGTCATGGCAGTGGCAAAGAGATCACGGATCCTTGCGTGTCTTGCGATGGTGTGGGGCGCACGCGTCGCAACAAGACGCTACAGGTCAAGATTCCGGCCGGTATTGACGACGGCATGCGTATCCGTTCGTCAGGCAATGGAGAGCCAGGTATCAACGGCGGCCCCTCTGGTGACCTGTTTGTTGAAATTCACATCAAGCAACACAAGATCTTCCAACGCGACAATGATGACTTGCATTGTGAGTTAACGATCCCCTTCACCACCGCAGCGCTTGGCGGCGAGATTCAGGTTCCTACGCTCAGCGGCAAGGCTGAAATTTCAATTCCCGAAGGTACACAGTCCGGCAAGACTTTCCGTTTACGTGGAAAGGGAGTCAAAGGCGTGCGTGGCGCGTATCCCGGTGACTTGTATTGTCATGTTGTGGTTGAAACGCCGGTCAAGCTTAACGATACGCAAAAGACAATTTTGCGGCAGTTCGAGGCTTCGCTAGGCGAGGGCGGTGAACGCCACTCGCCGCAAAGCAAATCCTGGACCGATCGCGTTAAGGAGTTTTTCTCTTAAAGTCGCCTGCCGCCACACTACTAAAGTTTTGTGGCTGCAGATATTTACGCAAGGCCGCATTGACTTGACCAACAGTTAATGCGGCTACTTTTTTGTCAGACTCCGCCGACCATTTGAAGTCGCGTCCGGTATCCATATAGGTAATCCAGGCACTCACTAGATTGGTATCTTGTGCACGCGAGAGCTTGCGATAGTTCAGCAACGCAGCAATGGCCTCTTTGACCTCCGTTTCTGTGAATCCATCCTTGAGTGCACGCTCAAACTCTTCGCGAATCGCCGCTTCAATTCGCTGGCGATTCTCTGGCGCGTAAATAGCATAGACCGACCATGTGCCGTTAGGCTCGAAGGAGGAAACATTCAG
>CANFEI010000006.1 GCA_947445495.1 Alcaligenaceae bacterium | reverse complement strand
CAGGTCTCTAACCCTGCCGTTAAGACTGACTTGTCGAAAGATTTTGAGTCAATCGGTTTTGCGGCAGGCTTGCCTTACGTGGTGGCGGTGCCTCCGACTGTTGCCGCGAAGTCGTTGAGCGAGCTCGTTGCCTTAGCCAAAGCGAATCCAGGCAAATTAAATTACAACGGTCCCGCCGGAAGCGTCTCTGATTACTTGGGTTCGATGCTTAAAGCGGCTGGCAATCTTGATATGGTCATGATCCCCTACAAGAGCACGTCCGACGCGCAAGTCGACGTCTTGGCGGGACGGATCCAGGTGTGGTTTACCACCGCACCTTCAGCGATAGGTCTTGCTGAAAGCGGCAAGGTGCGCGTGCTGGCCGTGACCGGAGACAAGCGTCTTGCGAAGTTGCCTGATGTTCCCACGGTCAAGGAAGCGGGCATACCTAAGATGTTCACCGAGGTATCTTTTTTCTTTGTCGCACCCGCCGGGACACCCAAGGATGTTGTGACAAAACTTAATGGGGCGATTGCAACTGCGCTCAAAAGCAAAGAGACCGAGGACCGTTTAGCAAATATTTCAGTTCAAACCAAGATTGGCACACCTGAAGAGGTGCTCGCCCATATAAAGCAAGAAATGGCTAAATGGTCTGAAGTCGTGAAAGCCGTCCCCAAGCCATAACGACACGTAAATATATTTCTCAAGGAGGGTGGCTGTGGACGGTTGGAGAGCGAGACTCGGGTTTTTGTTGCCCCCTGGGAATCCAAATGTAGAGCCTGAGTTGATCTCGATGGCACCGAAAGGCGTTTCGGTGCATTTTGGCCGAATGATTGCGCGTGGGGTCACCGGAGACCATGCTGGCCAGGATGCCCGCACTCGCTGCCAGTTGGATCACATCGATGAGCAAACCGAAATGTTGTCTCACTTGCGACCTCAGGTCATTGCGATGGCTCATACAGCATCGAGCTATATGCTAGGTCGAGAAGGTGAAATTGCGCTGACGGCACGCCTTGAGAAGCAATACGACATTCGTTTTACATCTGCCTTTGTAAGCGTCGTCGCGGCCATGGAAGCGTTAGGCGTAAAAAAAGTCGCTCTCGGGACACCGTATGCCGAAGCCCAGACGCTGGCGGGTAAAGCAACGCTAGAAAGCTATGGTCTAACGGTTGTGAATTATCACCGACTCGAAAACGTACGCAACATTTATGAAGAAACCCCAGCGCGTGCCTATGCGTTAGCGAAAGCTGCGAATACGCCAGAGGCTGAGGTAGTATTTTTAAGTGGTGTGGGGATGCCAACAGTCGCGGTTCTGGAAGCGCTGGAGCAGGATCTAGGCAAGCCGGTGATTTCGAGTGTCGCCGCCATGATGTGGAACTGTTTGCGTATCGCAGGTGTGCAGCCTGTCGTGCCTGGTTACGGCCGTCTACTTGCAGGCTAATGATGCGCACTGCAGTTTATCGGGAGGTCGTGCGTGATTGAGCGCGGATTAAATTTGCTTTGGGTCGTGCTGGGTTTGGCAACCATGGCGAATGCTTGGGCGCTGGGATTGTTTGGATCTATGGGTCCAGACAGTGGTCTGTTCCCAATGATTTGTGGGGTCATCATTACCTTGTGTGGGCTGCTGTTGATGATCAAGAAGTCGACACGGGTGGAGAATCCTGAGTGGCCGGCCTCCACGGGCCGCCGCCGCATACTCGGTGTGTTGGGTGGACTCGTTGGCTTGACCGTGACACTACCTTATCTAGGCTTTGCGATTTCCAGCGCACTGACAACATTTGTCTTGCTGCAAACAATTGAGCGTTCGCGTGTACTAGAGTCAGTGGTGTTGACGCTCGTGTCAGTTTCAGTGATTGTGTACGTGTTTGGCCATTTGCTCGGCATGTCGTTGCCTCGCGGCCCCTGGGGGTGGTGATGGACGCAATCAACGGTTTAGCGATGGGATTTTCGGTGTTATTTACACCTGAAAATTTGTACTTCTGTTTTCTTGGGAGTCTGGTTGGCACCTTGGTTGGCGTGTTGCCAGGAATTGGACCTCTTGCTGCCTTAGCGCTTTTGTTGCCCGTCACTTTTCAGTTGGCCCCAGTCGCTGGACTCGGAATGCTGTGTGCGATTTTTTATGGCGCGATGTATGGAGGATCGACAACCTCTATCTTGGTAAATATTCCTGGTGAGGCGGCTTCTGTCGTGACCGCCTTAGACGGGCATGCGATGGCCAGGCAAGGTCGAGCGGGCTCTGCACTTGGGATCGCGGCGATTGGTTCGTTTATCGCTGGCACCATCTCCCTAGTCGCTTTGACTTTCTTTTCGCCTCTCTTGGCATCTGTCGCGATTAGCTTTGGTCCCCCTGAAAATTTTGGGCTGATGGTGCTTGGGTTAGTGTCGACGCTCTATATGATTGGTGGTTCGAAAGTAAAGGGCGTTCTGATGATCGCCCTAGGATTCCTTGCGGCAACCGTCGGGATGGATATCGTCAATGGCCAGGACAGATTCACGTTAAATAATGTCAATCTTGCTGGAGGGATTGAGATCCTATCGGTCGTGATCGGTCTGTATGGCCTTTCGGAAATTCTCACTAACTGTGAGACCATCGTTAAGAATCAGTTGCTCGCTGAAAAAATTCGTGGCCTCTGGCCATCGTTCAAAGATTGGAAGGCCTCCTGGAAACCCATGATGCGCGGCAGTTTCCTAGGATTTTTTCTTGGGCTTGTTCCGGGCGGTGGTCCGGTCACGGCATCGTTTGTGTCCTACACGCTCGAGAAGCGGTTAGCGAAAAATCCTGAGCGCTTTGGCAAAGGGGCAATCGAGGGCGTTGCAGGACCTGAGGCTGCGAATAATGCGGCTGTTTCTGGCGGAATGATCCCATTGTTTACGTTAGGCATACCGGGCAATGCGGTCACGGCCTTACTGCTTGGGGCCCTAGTCATTCAAGGTGTACAGCCAGGCCCAACCTTCATTACCCAGCGACCGGACTTATTCTGGGGTGTTGTCGCAAGTATGTACGTAGGCAATGTCTTTTTGCTGCTGCTCAACTTACCCCTGATCGGCTTGTGGGTACAGTGTCTTAGGGTGCCATATCGGGTATTGTTTCCCTTGATCCTATTGTTGGCTGTAGTCGGAACATATTCTGCTAATAAAAATGTTTTCGACTTATGGGTCATGCTGGGCTTCGGCGTGGTGGGCTATGTCCTGCGTAAACTACAGTATGAGTTTTCACCATTCTTGATTGCGTTTGTACTGGCTCCGATGCTTGAACAGTCGCTACGACAGTCGATGGTGATGTCTCCGCATGGTATGTTTATTTTTGCGGAGAGACCTATCGCAGCCTGTTTGATCGGTATAAGTTTAATTTTGGCAGTACTAGTTTTTCGTCAACGAAAGTTGAATCAACCCGGAGGAGACATATAAATGAAACTGATCCACTCTTTTATTGGTGCGATTGCTGCAGTGGCAACCGCGACAGCCGTTGCACAAGTATCACCTAATGTTGCGAAATTAAAGCCTAAAGACTTCCCGACCCAGTCAATCGAGTACACCGTGGTGTACCCGGCTGGTGGAGGAATGGATCTCACGGCGCGCCAGCTAGGCAAATTTGCCGAACAAGTAAGCGGTGACAAGATTTTAGTGAACAATCGTACGGGCGGTGCAGGTATGGTCGGCCACACTTATCTCGCTACACAAGCGAAGCCAGATGGCTATACGGTTGGGATTCTGGCTAACTTAGTATGGGGCGACGCAATGTTGCGCGGCAAGGACAAGTGGTCTTTGTCAAACTTAGAAACAATCGCTTATATCAATAGTGACGCACTTGCCTGGGTGGCAGCCACAAAAGGCCCGTTCGCTGGAAAGTCTGCTAAAGAGATCGTCCAGACTGCGAAGGACAAACCTGGCACGGTTCGCGTTGCAATTGTTCCCGGCAGTATGTGGGAGTATCTGATTGATCAGATCGAAGCGGCCACAGGCGCTAAATTCTTGCGCGTTCCATTTCAGGGCGGTAAGCCGGGTGTAGTCGCGTTGTTGGGTGGAAACGTAGACATCGCGCAAGGCTTTTACGGCGAATTTGAAAGCTATCTACAAGCTGATCAGGTCAAGCCGATTGCCGTGGCGAGCGCTAGTCGTCTGGGCAACATGAAGGACGTCGCAACCTTCAATGAAATCTTTGGTACAAAAGATATCGTTTGGAACATCATCCGTTTGGCCGTTGTCCCGAAAGGAACGCCGGCAGACCGTAAAGCCTATTTGGCCGCAACGATTAATGCTGCGGTACGGACCCCTGCACTCGCTGCAGAGTTTGCAAAGTTAGGTGCATACACTGATCCGCTCTTGACGAATCCTGCCACAGCGGCTGCTGAACTCGACAAAATGGCGCAAGCCGAACGTGCGTTCTATGTAAAAACTGGTCGGCTGAAGTAAGACTAAAGTGACGGAGTCGCTGCTTTCTGAACCGCTTGCCTTAGCCGGCAAGCGGTTACGTAATCGGGTTGCTCATGCTTCCATGACGACCCACATGGGATATCAATCTCAAGTAAGCGATCGTCAAATCCAATACTACGAGAATCGCGCAAAAGGCGGCGCGGCACTGATCGTGACCGAGCCCTTGCTCATGGCACCGCATCAGACGAACCCTGCGCGTATCCGAGCCTGGAATGATGACAACTTAGGCGGGCTCAAGCGTTGGGCCGATGCAGTGGAAAGCCACGATTGCCGGCTTCTTGGTCAAATCCAAGACCCTGGTCGAGGCCATCATGATGCCGGCCGAAATTACAGCGCGCTCGCACCTTCTGCATTGCCAGATGATTTGAGCTGGACGATGCCACACGCCTTGACAGGCGCCGAAATAAAAAATCTGATTGCTGACTTTGCGATGTCCTCAGCGCGTCTACAGCGTTGTGGTTTTAGTGGTGTTGAACTGTCTGGGGCGCATGGGCATTTATTCAGCCAATTCATGTCGCCATGGTCAAACCGTCGGACCGATGAGTACGGTGGTGATTGGGAAAACCGCACACGCTTTGTACGTGAGCTGGTCAGCTGTATTCGCGACCTATGCGGTAGACACTTCATTGTCGGGCTAAAGTTGCCGAGTAATGACGGTATTGCAAAGAGTATTGGGCCCGCGGAGGCGGCGATTTTGGCTGATCTCTTCACGAGGTCTAAAGAAGTCGACTATGTGTGCTTTGCGCAAGGCGCGCACGCGCGTTCACTCGAGACGCATGTGCCTGATCGGAATGGTCCGAATGTTCCGTTCATCGGCTTGATTAAATCGTTGAAAGCCTCTTGCAATGGCGTCGCTGTGATGGCGCTGGGACGGATCACTGACCCGGCCGAAGCCGAGGGGATCTTAACGCGAGGGGATGCGGATCTAATCGGTATGGGCCGCACATTGTTAGCGGACCCTGCTTGGTATAACAAAGCCATGCAAGGTCGAACGAACGATATCCGCTACTGCATTTCGTGCAATAACTGTTGGGACACCATTGTTACGTATGGTGAACCCTTGGCTTGCGTCAATAACCCTCGCGTGGCAGAGAAGAGAGAGGTTGACTGGTGGCCGAAGCCCGCGCAGCGCAAACATCGCGTTGTGGTCGTAGGCGCGGGTATCGCGGGAATGGAAGCGGCTTGGGTCGCTGCCGCACGAGGTCATTCGGTGACGTTGTTTGGGACTGGGTCCGAGGTTGGCGGTAAAGCTCGATTGCGTGCACGCCTGCCGGGTGGTGAGACCATCACGAGTATTTATGATTACCAGATGGTTTGTGCCCAGCGGGCAGGAGTAGATATTCGTCTGGGTGTACGGGCTAGCCTACAAGATATTTTGTCTTTGTCTCCGGACTCTGTGATCTTAGCAACGGGTGGCACGATGCATCGTCCCGAGTGGGTCCCGGTTGAGATCGCCCGCGAAGGATGGGTGACGGACTTGCATGCCGCCATGCAAGAAGTCGCCAAACTCTCTTCGCGACAGACGGGAACGGCTGTGGTCTATGACATGGACCATACGGAAGGCACCTATGCCGCGGTGGAGCTCTTGGCGCAGCGCTTTGAGCGCGTTGTACTTATGACGCCTCGCGCGTTAATTGCTCAAGATGAGTCGTTGGTGACTCGACAAGGGATTTTGCGTCGGTTATCTGTGGCAAGAGTTGAAATGCTCGTAATGAGCGAGCCAGTATGGTCCGAGCATTTCGAAGACGGGATGCTTGAGTACAAAAATATTTACAACGGAGATCTTGGACGAATTGAAAATATTTCTTTTCTGTCTTATTCAACACCACGCGCGGCTAACGTAGATCTTGTCGAACCTTTAAAAGCGCATGATGTCGAACTTTATCTTGTAGGGGATTGCCGTGTAGCGCGAGGGTTGATGGGCGCCACGCGAGATGGGCATAAAGCGGGTAATTCTGTAGGTCGTTACATTAACTTTAGAAAGGAGATACCAATGTCGAGCACAACCAACCGTAATATAGATGTAGATACTGCCTTAAAAGCGATCAAAGCCGCACGCGAAAAAGCGGGTGCGTTAAAGGTAAATATGTCGATTGCTGTTTGCGATGCAGCAGGACATCTGAAGGCCTTTGTCCGAATGGACGGTGCATCGCTAATCTCGTTGCAAATTGCTCAGGACAAGGCGCATACGGCGATATCTGGCGGCTTACCGACACATAAGTGGCACGAGTACATTAAAGACGATGCACCCTTGATTCATGGGCTTGTGCATACCCCCAGGTTCATCATTTTCGGTGGTGGCTATCCTATTATGGAGAACGGCCAAATGATTGGAGGTATAGGCTTGAGTGGGGGGCATTACTCTCAGGACATGGAATGTGCCGAGGCAGCTCTGAAGGCGATAGGTCTGCCTGACTAGGCGAAGGCTTGATCAGCGACGCTGCGAAACTGTCGCTGCTAGCGTATTTGCTCTGAGCCAATATTAAGGCCTAGATCATTCAATCAAAGTGTAGTGGGGTGAGTCGTCAATGCGAATATCCAACATAGCAGTGTTATTGAGTTCTCTGTGCGTGACTGTGTCGGCGGCCGCAGGGCCGGCCGATAAGTATCCTGAAAGACCTTTGCGGATTGTGGTGCCCTTTGTGGCCGGTGGTGGTGGGGACTTCATCGCGCGGGCGTGGGCCGACAAGCTGTCAGAGGTCATTAAACAGCCCGTCATCATTGAGAACCGAGGGGGCGGCAACACTGTTGTTGGCACAGAGCAAGTCGCCAAGGCAGCGCCCGATGGGTACACCTTGTTACTAGTAAGCCCAACGATCTCAACTAACCCTACGTTGTTGCCCAATCTTCCGTATAAAACTCCTGACGCTTTCGCGCCGGTTGCGCAGATTATTACGTATGCGATGGGGGTTGCCGTTCACGCGGGCTCCTCCATTCAGAACATTCCGGATCTTGTCGCTTACGCAAAAAAGAACCCAGGTAAGGTGACGACAGCAACCTCTGGTGAAGGGTCAGCCACAGACTTAGCGGCAGAGTTGTTTATGGCCAAGACTGACACCAAAATCACTAAGGTTCCCTACAAAGGTGCGGGACAAGGCGTACTGGATGTGGCGAGTGGACACGTCGATATGTTGTTTACCGGTATGTCACAACTCAAGCCGCAAATCGATGGAAAGCGCATTCGTTTGATTGCCACGTCAGGTTTACAGCGACTGAATTCCGCACCTGAGGTGCCTACGATTGCGGAGCAGGGTTATCCTGGCTTTGAGGCAGTGGTGTGGTGGGCCGTGCTTGCGCCGGCCGGCACGCCTGCGCAGATCGTTGAAAAAATAAACATAGCACTCAAAACGAGTCTCGCGCATCCGGATGTAGGTCGGCGTTTGGCCGTGATTGATGGAGTGGTCAAAGTCTCATCACCTAAAGAGTTTGACACTTTTTTGCGCTCAGAAATTGAGACGTGGCGACGGCTCTTAAAGCCATCGGCATCGAATAAATAATTGAAGTTAACGTTGTAAGTTCGAACAGTAGGACAATCTAGATGAACGTGCATGCACTAGTAATGGTATTTTTGACCGAAGCGCATCGAGAGTTGGTTGCGCAAAATTTCGAATTAATTTATGCACCCAATGAAGGTACAAGCGCAGATCGTAGTAATAGTGCGGCTCACATTGCCGCACACGCTGACAATATCCGAATCGTTTTGACTAATGGTGCGACCGGCATCACGATCGATGAGATCAATGCATTGCCTAAATTGGAGATTTTGTGCACCTTAGGTGTTGGCTATGAGACTGTTCCAGTTGAGTACTTGAAGCAGTGCGGCATTAGGGTGTGCAACGCAGCTGGTACGAATGAAGATTGTGTTGCCGATCACGCAATGGGACTTTTGCTCTCTGCAATTCGCGGTATTCCGGCCTTAAATAATGCAGTACGTAAAGGGATTTGGCGTGACGCGCTTCCCAGGCCACCGAATGTGTCAAATAAACGTCTCGGACTTCTCGGTATGGGTGGTATTGCAAAGAAGATTGCAAAGCGTGCGTTAGCGTTTGACATGCAGATCGGATACTACAGTCGAACGCGCCGTGATGAGACAGGATTTGAGTTTTTTCCTGACTTACTGTCGCTAGCAACGTGGTGTGATTTTCTTGTGGTTGCAGCCCCAGGCGGAAAGGAAACCTTTCACATCATTAATGCCGAAATATTAACGGCCCTCGGCCCTGAGGGGGTGTTGGTCAATATTGCTCGGGGGAGTTTGGTTGATACCGAAGCGCTGGCCGTCGCGCTGCGCGACAACGTCATTGCGGCAGCCGCGATCGATGTATATGAAAGCGAACCAAAAGCGCCCCTTGCCTTGCTAGAGTTTGAAAACGCAATCATCACGCCCCATGTAGCAGGCCTGTCACCGGAGGCGATGCTAGCCTCGGTTGTGTGTTTTATAGATAACGCTCACTTGCACTTGGCTGGCAAGCCGTTGCGCACCCCGCTTTAAGGCTGCATCATTAGAGGCCTATTGCGGGGTGATGTTCGCCGCTTTGATCAACGCACTCCACTTTTTGATCTCGGCATCTAAAAATACCGCCAATTCTTTTGCACTACCGCCGCCGGGTAATAGGCCGTGTGCTTGGATCTTTTCCCGAACATCAGGCATTTGCAGAATCTTGACGATCTCGGTGTTCAGTCGTTCAATAATTGCAGTTGGTGTTTTGGCTGGCGCAAATAGCCCAAACCATCCCACGACGTCATAACCTGGCAGACCAGCCTCAGACATTGTTGGAATGTCACTGAGGCTAGGTATTCGCTGGGGGCTCGTGATGGCGATAGCGCGAAGTTTGCCCGCTTGTGTTTGAGGTAGAGCCGCCGGAACAGTAGAGAAGTAGATTTGAATACTTCCCGCTATTAAATCGGTGACGATTGGCCCACCGCCCTTATAAGGGACGTTGATAATGTCGAGCTTCGCTGTGTATTTGAATAGCTCGGCCGCTAAATGCGAGGTTGTGCCAACGCCAGCGGTGCCATAGTTAAGTGTGCCTGGCTTTTGCTTTGCCAGTGCGATTAAGTCCCCCAGCGTTTTGACAGGGAGTTGTGTGTTGACGACTAATAGCAGTGGGGCTGACGCAACTAAAGCGATCGGAGCAAAGTCCTTTTGTGTGTCAAAAGGCAGCTTGGCATAGAGGCTAGGATTAACCGAAAACGAGGTAATTGGCATGACAAGGGTGTAGCCGTCTGGGTCGGCCTTGGCCGCCGCATCAACGCCTACATTGCCCGCACCACCAGGTCTATTTTCGATGATGACGGGGGTTGAAAGAGCTTCCCCCAGTTTTTGACCAACTATTCGTGCGACAAAGTCAGTCCCGCCCCCTGGTGCCACAGGTACGATTATTTTGATGGGTTTCTGTGGGTAGGTGCCTTGCGCATGCGCAGGCTGTAGGGGCATGAAAAGTAAGCAAGTCAGAAGTGCCACTGCGGGCTGTATTAGCTTAAGTCCAAGCATGTCGTAGTCTCCGGGTGTTGTAGGGGCCGCAAGCATGAATGCATTTGGCCAACCCCACTAAAGATTTATTTAATTTGATTTTTATCAAGTAATCATAAGGCAGCCCTTGGCAATATGCTACCGGCGCGTGTTTTAGGGAAAGCACAGGCTAGTTTTCGCTTATGATTACTTACGTTATCGTTAAAAACTTAGAATATTTGGGGCAGACTATGCAGATCAAGCGACTATCTGGCGCGGTGGGAGCCGAGATTCTCGACGTTGACCTCGTAGGGAAGATTTCGGATGCCTTAATTGCGGACATCCGTAAAGTCTGGTTAGAAAACGGCGTTGTTTTCTTTCGCGATCAAAACCTGACGATGGATCAGTTCCAGAGTTTTGCCCAACGCTTTGGCGAGATCGTAGAGTATCCCTTTGTAAAAGGGTTACCTGGGCATCCGATGATTATCCCTGTGTTGAAGTTGCCGCACGAAAGAAATAACTTTGGTGGGATTTGGCATACCGATACCACCTATCTTCAGACACCTCCGATGGCCACGATGCTGATCGCCGAAGAGTTGCCTCCCTACGGCGGCGATACCTTGTTCTCGAGTAATTATGCGGCGTATGAGGCCCTATCCCCTGATCTACAGCGTGTGCTGCAAGGTCTGCGTGGAGTGAACTCTTCCGCTAAAGCAACGGTGACCAAGACGCGCGAGGATCGTGTTGGCGATTCAGCAAAAGAAGAAAATGTGCGCAAAGAGCTTGTATCGGAGCATCCCGTTGTGCGTACGCATCCCGAGACGGGTCGCAAAGCGCTTTACGTCAATCCAGGGCATACGATGCGCTTCGTGGGCTGGACCGAAGAGGAGAGCACCCCGTTACTTGAATTTCTGTATCAGCACCAAGTTAAACCAGAGTTCACGTGCCGTTTTTCTTGGGCGCTAAAGTCGATCGCTCTCTGGGATAACCGCTGTGTCATGCACAATCCGGTGAATGATTATCATGGACATAAGCGCCTGCTCTATCGCATTACCTTAAGAGGCGACACGCCAGCTTAGCGAGTACTTGTAGCGGTTACGTTAAATTGCCGGACAGCCAAAGGCCGTGCCGGCAATTTATTTGGGCGCGAGAGATTTCTTCAGGTCGATACCAAGCTGTTTGTTGACAAACTGTGTCGTTGCGACCTTAGATAGATCAATATCTTTAGCCTGATAGAGTCCCGCTTTCACCATCTGATTGAAAAAATCTTGAATCCGCGCAGCGTTCATGGCGCCAATACCCATGGTTTGAGCTTCACCGGAATCAACAATCCCTTGCTGCTTCATGAGCACTACGGAGGCTTCGATTTCAGCAAGAGAAATTTCCGGATTGTCTTTCATCATCAGTGCGTTCGTCGCCGCACGGTCGCCATACATAAAATTCACCCAGCCGATCACCGAGGCATCTACAAAACGCTGTACCAACTCAGGGTTGTTTTTTACGGTTTCTGTGCGCGTTTCAATCAAGGTGCTATAGGTTGAGAATCCGTGATCAGCCAACAGGTGCACAACAGGCTTGAACTTTCCTTGTTCCTGGATATAGATCGGTTCGGCAACCGAGTAGCCTTGTTGAATCGTTTTAGGCTGTGCGAGGAAGGGACCGAGGTTGTAGTTGTACGGCTTGAGTGTTTCATCCTTGAAACCATGAACCACTTTCAGCCATTGCCACCAGGTGAATTGTCCGTCTTTAGCGATTAGCGCGGTAGGCGCGTTCTTGAGAGCAGCGAAGTTCTCATAGCCTTGGCCAGGGTGCGCCATCAACGCTTGTGGATCTTTTTGAAACATCGCTGCAACCACAACAACTGGAATGCCATTTTTGACATTGTCAAAGCTATGAAGCAGGTTCCCTGTCATGAGGAAATCAATACGCCGTGCCGGCAACAGTGGACGGTTATTGACTTGAGGACCGCCTTGACGAATCGTCACGTCTAAACCGTATTTTTTATACGTTCCGTCAGCGACTGCTTGATAGAATCCGCCATGCGCAGCTTGCGCTCTCCAATTAGTTGCAAAGGTAACGGCTTGTTGGGCGTGCGCGGCAGGCAGCAGTAATCCCAGCATAAAGATAGATTGAACAATTCGTAAGGCCATCTCAAGTTCCTAGGAGTTGTGATCGACGGTATGGCTTTGCTCTGAACTATGCCAACCGCCGAGTAGTAAACGCGACAGCGCATTAAACAACAAAAATATGATGACGCCAGTTAATACCAACAATGCGAGTGCGGCAAACATTTTTGGCGTTTCGGTGCGAAAGCTTGCCTCGAGAATGCGTGAGGCAAGACCGGTTTCCCTGCCAGCAGACCCGGCTACCATCTCTGCTGTGACCGCACCGATTAGACTTAGGCCGCCAGAGATCTTTAAGCCTGTTAAGAAATAGGGCAGCGCTGCAGGCGCCCGCAACAAAACGAGTCGTTGCCAAGGACTGGCACGGTACAGTCGAAAGAGCTCGACCAAATTACGATCTGTCGCGCGTAGTCCAGTGACCGTATTAGAGAGGATGGGGAAAAAAGCAACGATCCACGCACACAATAAAAGCGCCGCGGTCGTGCTCTCGATATAAATCAACATGAGTGGCGCTATCGCGACGATCGGTGTGACTTGTAGTACGACTGCAATCGGAAAAAAAGCGCGTTCTATTTGTGGGGAAAGAGAGAAGACTGAGGCAATAAGTACCCCTCCCAGACAAGCCAGAAGGAGCGCACCTAGCGTGATCTTAATGGTGAACCACCAGCTCAGCGCAAGAGAAGGCCAATGATCAATTAGAGCTGTTGCGATCACGCTGGGTGTTGGCAAAGTGTAAGCGGGTATGCCGGCCCAGAGAACACCTAACTCCCACAGCAGCAGAAACGCGAGTAGCGTGAGGGCTGGCAACAGCTTGTAAAGAATACGTTTCATTGTGTGTGCCGTGATTGCTCGGCCGCGTGTCCGAGTGCGGTGGCGAGTGCACGGCAGTAGTCCACAAAACGCATTGATTCACGAAATGCAGGTCTTCTAGGGTAGGGTTCCTCGATGATGACCTGATGAATGATTCTGCCGGGACGTGCCCCCATAACCAATACACGGCTACTTAGAAAAACAGCCTCGGCAATATTATGTGTGACAAAAAGTGTGGCGATAGATCGCTCTTGCTGCCAAAGCAAGAGATCATCGTTTAATCGATGTCGAGAAAAATCATCGAGCGCTGCAAAGGGCTCGTCCATCAGCAGCATCTTTGGGTCGGTAATGAGTGCCCGAGCAATGGACGCGCGCATCTTCATGCCGCCAGACAGTTGCGCGGGGTAGGCGTGCGCGAAGTCTTCCAGCCCGACACTCTTTAGAGCGGTATCAACGCGTGCGTAAGATGCGTCACGGTTAGATCCCTGTAGTCGTAGTGGTAGCCAAACGTTATCAAAGACGCTTGCCCAAGGCATGAGTGTGGGCTCTTGAAACACAAACGCAGTCGCGTATTCTTGAGTGTGCTGTTGTGCCGGCGAACGAAGCACTCCAGAGCTTGGCAACTCGAGTCCGGCAATCAAGCGCAGTACTGTACTCTTTCCGCACCCAGAGGGCCCAAGCAGGGTGACAAACTCACCTGAACTGATTGACAGCGATACGCTGGATAACGCAAGCACGCCGGTACTAAATTGCTTGGACGTATTAACCAGTTCTGCAGTTGGTAAAGGAGCTGGAATTTCCATCGCAGTAGGTTGCCGAAAAAAACGATAGTAACAAGATTAACAGCAACTAGTTACTTAATCAGGTACATCGGTAACCACATCACTAAGCTTGGGAAAATGATGGCGAGTGACAAGCCAATCAACTGCAGAATGACGAAGGGGATAATCGCCTTGCAAATGTCCGTCATACTAATCTCAGGCGGGGCAATGCCTTTTAGGTAAAAAAGGGCATAGCCAAACGGCGGCGTAAGAAAGCTGGTTTGTAAATTGACTGCTACCAAAATCGCAAACCACGTTAACTGTTGGGCTGGAGTCAGTCCTAGACCAAAATCCAGCGCTGAAATGATTGGAGCAAACAGCGGTAAAACGATAAAGCTAATTTCAATCCATTCAAGAAAAAATCCTAGGACAAATATAAGCAACATGATTACTGCAAGAGTGCTGTATGGGCCACTGGATAGCGCATTCACCGTGTCCTCGATCATCGAGTTGCCGCCAATGCGCTTAAACACGACAGAAAAACATGTTGCACCGATCGCTACAAACAGAACCATGCCGGTCGTCTTTCCTGT
>CANFEI010000005.1 GCA_947445495.1 Alcaligenaceae bacterium | reverse complement strand
TTGCGATCATCGACAACGGAGGGCCATGGGAAGAGGTCAGAGGACTTTCCTGAACCGCTGAGCGGATAGTCCGCCGGATTGAGTTCGCGAGGCGAACGACAACCAAAATTCACAACGCGCGCACGGCCTTCGTCGGCTCGCCACAATACCATCGCACCGCCCGCTGCCGGCCCGCTCGTCCAGGGCTCCACGACACCGATTGCGAAGGAGGTCGCAATCGCGGCATCAACCGCATCGCCACCCGCATCAAGCACCGCAGCACCGACTTCAGCGGCACGTCGATGCTGGGCAGCAACGACGCCACCTTTTGTGGCGATGACGGTTTTACGGATTGTTTGCGTGCTTGAAAAATTTTCTGTCATGGCAGAGCCTTATTGAAGCTTAAGTGGTTTTTGCGAACCACTGAAGCAATGTTGACGTAAAGAGTTCTGTTCTAGAAACTGGGAAGAAATGTCCGCCGTAATCAAAGATTTTTAAATCTGACCCGGGAAGCAAGGTGTGGAGTTGCTCTTGTAAAAAGGCGGGCACAATCAAATCGTCGCGCGCGCCGAGTACCAGCCGCGGTACGTTGATGGCTGACAGAGCCGCGCTTTGATCGTAAGCGGCCAAGGCGTCAATGCGCTCCATCACGATGCGCTGCGCGGCGGGTGTCAGGGGAGCATTGCGCACCGCAGATTCCAGGACTGTCCAGTGCGAGTTGAGCCAAGCGGTGTCGTAACCCATAAACACGGAAGAGCTGGCATAGGCCACGGGGTTGTGTACAAGCAGCTCGCGACGCACAGAGAAAAGTTCCTGTCGGTGTCGGCTCGGTGCTCCCCAGGCGCCGCTCATGACGCATGCACGCACGCGTTGTGGATGACGCAAGGCAATCGATTGTGTGATGCAACCGCCTGTTGAATGGCCCACAACCAGAGCCGAGTCAATTTCAAAATAGTCCAACACGGCCAAACAGTCGTCTGCGAGCTGATCGATGGTGCACGCCGCTGAACCGCGACTACTTTTTGCGATGCCTCGTTGATCCAGGCGCAGCACTTGATGGTGTGGCGTGAGCGCGGGCAGGCAGGGCTGCCAGAACCCTGCGGTGCCACCCAGGCCGCTGATGAGGAGCAGTGGCATCCCCATGCCTTCGCGATGGGCTTCGATGCGGGCCCCATCGGGCAAGGCAATGTGTTCGATGCGAGGTGCTGAAGAATGGTTGGTCATGTCTGTTTACCAATAATCACTTATTCTGCGTAGTATCGTGTACCAACGCCTCATTTGCCAACCTCGGAATTTAGCCCGTGTGCTTTCAGTCCTGTAAAAGTTTTAGCGTACGCGATGTCTGACGACAATCAGATCATCATCCCACCCTCGTTTATTGCCTTGTTCGTCGAGCCGGGACGCATCAAGCCGAGCGCCTCGCGCGAGCATATCTATGCGCGCTATGACTTGTGTGAGGATATGGCTAATCTTTTGACTGAACAGGCCAGCAACAAGCTCTGGGAGCTAGGGATTACGCAGACCGATGTGCTTGAACGCATCCACCGCGGCTTGCTGACGCAAGATGTTGGGCTGACGGAGCTAGAGGCGGGCTGGGTTGTACAGCGGCTCGCAGAGATTCTCGGCTGGAAGGCGGAGTGAGCGTCAGTTGATTTATGATCAAGCGAATAACCACAGAATAGCGGAGACCACACATGGCGTTGATTAACTACATCACCCAGATACATTTTGATTTCGGGGCGATCAACGTATTGCAGCTTGAGTGCGATCGTATCGGCATTCAACGACCCATGCTGGTGACCGATGGGGGTGTCCGGGCAGCGGGCTTGGTTGATCGAGTCTTGGCGCAACTTAAAGACCCCAAGAGTGTTCAGATTTATGACCAAACGCCACCCAATCCGCACGAGGCGGCTGTGCGCGACGCCTTGGGGATGTACAAGCAGGGTAAGTTCGACGGGTTGATCGCCGTTGGAGGCGGATCGGCGATGGACTTAGCTAAGGCTGTTGCGGTCTGTGCCGCGCACGCAGGGCCGTTAAAGGACTTCATCGCGGTCAATGGAGGCACGGCACGCATTACCGCAGCAACTGCGCCAATCATCGCTGTGCCGACGACGTCTGGTACGGGCAGTGAGGTTGGCCGGGGAGCGATGTTGATTTTGGATGATGGCCGCAAAGTAGGCTTGTTGTCGCCGCATATCGTGCCAAAGTCGGCGATTTGTGATCCAGAGCTCACCTTAGATTTGCCGGCATTATTGACTGCGGCAACCGGCATGGATGCGATCACCCACTGTTGTGAGACGTTTATGTCCTCGGCGTTGAATTTCCCGGCGGAGGGTATTGCGCTCGATGGACTGTGGCGTGGGTGGCGGCACATTGAGCGTGCCACCAACACCCCCCATGACCGTGAAGCGCGCTTTCATATGATGAGCGCGTCCACGCAAGGTGCGATGGCGTTTCAAAAAGGCTTGGGTGCTGTGCACAGCTTAAGTCACGCACTCGGTGGTATGAATCCAAAACTGCACCATGGCACGCTAAATGCGATGTTTTTGCCGGCGGTGATTTTGTTTAACGCCAGCGAAGCATCGATGCAGAAGGGTAAAAAGCTCGAGCGCTTGGCGCAAACCATGGGGTTGGGTGGCCCTGCTGAGGTGGCCCCTGCAATTAAAGCGTTAAACCTACGCCTCGGACTGCCCTCCGGCTTGGCGGCGATGGGGGTAAAACCGGAGATGTTTCCTCAAATAATCGAGGGCGCGATGGCGGATCATTGTCATAAAACGAATCCGCGCATCCCAACCTCAGACGACTATGCGGTCTTGCTTAAGCAGTCGATGTAGCGTTTTTACAAAAAAGCATCAGCCCTTTCGTTCGGCGTTGTAACGCTCGATGCCCTCAAGAATTTCTTGATGCGCATCCGCGACGCCGCCCCAGCCCTGGACCTTGACCCACTTGCCTTCTTCGAGATCTTTGTAGTGTTCAAAGAAGTGCTGGATTGCGTTCAGACGCATCGGATGAATATCTGCAGCCTGTCTCCAATGGCTATAAATCGGCAGAATTTTGTCTTCTGGTACGGCGAGTAATTTGGCGTCGTCACCCGCTTCATCCGTCATTTTTAAGACGCCTAAGGCACGGCATCGCACCACCACACCTGGGATTACAGGAAAGGGAGTAATCACTAACACGTCAACCGGATCACCATCACCCGCGATGGTCTTGGGAATATATCCATAGTTACACGGGTAGTGCATGGACGTGCCCATGAAGCGGTCGACGAAGATGGCACCGGACTCTTTGTCAACCTCATACTTGATGGGGTCGGCATTCATTGAGATCTCAATAATTACATTAAAGGACTCAGGGATCTTCTTGCCGGGCTTGACATTGTCGAGACTCATTGGGGCTCCGCGGGTAGGCTTAATTAGTGAATACCCTAATCTTAACAAATAAACAAAGACTCCCTCTCGGTGCGAATCTGCGGGATACTGCGTATGGCATTTTTTTTAGTGCTCGGCAGCGAAATATCCTTGCCGGAATAACAAGTATTAAAGAGAAAACTGTTAAGGAGCTTTAGAGCATGAGCAACGTTACGTTGGGCCTCTATTTTGCCTTGGGCTGCGGAGTACTCGCAGTCGTATATGGCTTTGTAGTGCGGTCCTGGATTTTGAACCAAAGTACCGGCAATGCCAAGATGATGGAAATCGCAGCAGCGATCGAGCAAGGCGCTGGCGCTTACCTGTCGAGGCAGTACAAAACGATCGGTATCGTCGGCGTGGTGTTGGCCATCTTGATAGCAGTTTTTCTAGATCAGGCGACCGCGGTTGGTTTCGTGATTGGTGCAGTGCTTTCTGGAGCATGTGGTTTTATTGGAATGAACGTTTCGGTTCGCGCCAACGTGCGAACCGCCGAGGCTGCAACCAAAGGCATGAACGAAGCGCTTAATGTGGCGTTTAAGGGCGGCGCGATTACCGGCATGCTGGTGGTCGGTCTGGGTCTGCTCGGGGTTGGACTGTTCTATATGTACCTACAAGCCACCGGCGCCGGTAAGACCATGTCTGCCATTTTGCATCCACTAATTGGTCTGGCATTTGGCTCTTCGCTGATCTCGATCTTCGCACGATTGGGCGGTGGCATTTTCACCAAAGGCGCTGACGTTGGTGCAGACTTGGTGGGTAAGGTCGAAGCTGGCATTCCTGAAGATGATCCACGCAACCCAGCGGTGATTGCGGATAACGTTGGTGACAACGTGGGCGACTGCGCGGGTATGGCTGCCGACTTGTTTGAAACCTACGCCGTGACATTGATTGCGACGATGGTCTTGGGCGCGTTGATGATCAAGGTCGCTACGGCCGAGGCGGTGATTTATCCCCTCGTGCTTGGTGGAATTTCGATCATTGCATCGATTATTGGTTGCTCGTTCGTCAAAGCAACGCCTGGTATGAAAAACGTGATGCCTGCCCTATACAAGGGCTTAGTGATTGCGGGTGTGATTTCTTTGGTGGCGTTCTACTTCGCGACCAACTGGATCTTGCCTGACAACATACTGGCCGACGTAGGTTTTGCCACGGGCGGCAAGACGCGTTTGTTTGGTGCAACCGTTGTTGGCCTACTTCTGACAGCAGTGCTTGTCTGGATTACTGAGTACTATACCGGCACGGACTACGCGCCTGTTAAGCACATCGCTAAGGCATCAAGCCAAGGCCATGGTACGAACATCATTGCAGGCTTAGGCGTGTCGATGCGTTCAACAGCTTGGCCCGTGCTGTTCGTTTGTGCGGCCATCTACTCTGCCTATTGGTTGGGTGGTATCTACGGCATTGCGGTCGCCGCGACGTCGATGTTGTCCATGGCAGGTATTGTGGTGGCTCTTGATGCGTATGGTCCAATCACCGACAACGCTGGTGGTATCGCTGAAATGGCTGGCTTGCCCCAGTCCGTACGCGACATCACAGATCCGCTTGATGCAGTGGGTAACACCACAAAGGCTGTGACCAAAGGCTACGCAATTGGATCAGCTGGTTTGGCTGCGTTGGTTCTGTTTGCCGACTACACCCATACGCTCGAGGCCAACGGCGCAAAGGTTGTCTTTGATCTGTCGGACCACCGCGTGATCATTGGCTTGTTCATCGGCGGCTTGATCCCTTACCTCTTTGGCGCCATGGCGATGGAAGCGGTAGGCCGTTGTGCGGGTGCTGTCGTTGAAGAGGTGCGTCGCCAGTTCCGCGACATCAAAGGCATCATGGAAGGTACCGCCAAGCCTGAGTACGATAAGGCTGTTGATATGCTGACAACCGCTGCAATCAAAGAAATGATCATTCCTTCTTTGTTGCCAGTCGTTGTGCCAATCGCCGTCGGTCTGTTGTTAGGCCCTGAGGCTTTGGGTGGCCTGCTGATGGGTACGATTGTGACGGGTCTGTTTGTTGCAATCTCCATGTGTACAGGCGGTGGTGCTTGGGATAACGCCAAGAAGTATATCGAGGAAGGTCATTACGGCGGTAAGGGCTCTGATGCCCATAAAGCTGCTGTGACGGGCGATACCGTGGGCGATCCTTACAAGGACACAGCGGGCCCTGCTGTGAACCCCCTGATCAAGATCATCAACATTGTTGCTCTGTTGATTGTGCCGCTGATTGTTTAATTTAAATCTCGGCAAGGAAAGCCGCCCCAGGAGACTGTGGGCGGTTTTTTTTGGCTATGATGACCGTATGAAGAACACATTGACTGATTGGCGTTTTCCGAACCTGCACGACATTGCCATACGCTTGTTGATGGTGGTGATGATCGTCGGAGTCGTATTGCCGTCGCCCGCACAGGCGCTCAATGTGGGTGACACGCTCAAGCTGGGCCCCATCACGCTGATGGATGGCAAAATACTGACCGCTGCTGACTTAGCAGGTAAACATGTTGTGCTGCAAATTTGGGCATCGTGGTGCCCGTATTGCCATCGTCAAAACCTAAATCTGATACAACTCGCGCGTGACACAAAAGGTGGCAATCTTGTGGTGTTGGGTGTGTCGATTGATAAGGACCCAGACGCCGCTGCAAAGTATGTACAAAAGCACGGACTGAACTTCCCCGTCGCCATGATCACCCCTGAGCTTGATCGTGCGATAGGCAAGCGCAAGGGAATCCCCGAGCTTTATGTGCTGGATCCGAAGGGAAAGGTTCTACAAAAAGATTTCGGCGAGATGATTGATCTAGATGTTTTTGAACTAGACCGCTTCAGTAAATAGCGTTTTGGCGCGTGGATTGTTAAGCCATTGAGGTAGGCGCTTCACGTTAAGGCTTGATATAAGCGTATTTCTCTTTGGCTTGTAGTTCCGCAATGCGTACAACACCAGAGGGCGTAAAGCGCGCTTCCAGTACAAATTGCTCGCGTTTGAGATTGCGATTTTTGAGTGTGATTTCACACACCTCAAATACAACGCCCCTAGACACCAAAGCGGAAATGAGGGAGGAATATTCAACCTTGCCGCTTTTGTCCTTCGCGCCATCCATCAAGATGTCTACACCGTTTGCGTGAGTGACGACGCGAATCTTTGTTTGGGGCGCTACATCAAGATGGTTGCGAATGTTGCGCAATCCCTTTAATCCTTGCGCGTCTGCATCATCGATGTGATAAATCACGCTAATTGCGTCTTGCGCAAAAACGGCCGATGGAACGATAAGCGTCGCGATCGTGATGGCGAAAGCGATTAACCAGTTTTTCATTTTTAGTTTCCTATGCCGGGGTTATTCGCCGCACCTTTAATGGCGGGGATATTTGGTGCTTTGGCAGATACAGTTTTGATATCACGCAGGTAGGCTGCGATCACATCCCAGATGGGTTCGCCACCCGCATCGCGAGCCGCTTCAGAGACGGGCGCCCAGCCAGCGACTTTATAGGTTTTGCTTGCTTCGATAGGTTTGTCGCCTAAGCGCATGTCAGAGATACGCTTGCCGGCACCGGCGGTGGGATCGATGCTGTATTGCATGCCACCTACGCGCACCATATCCCCGCCCTGTTGGTAGTAAGGGTCAGGATTAAAAATATTGTCGGCAACGTCTTCGAGAACGGTTTTGATCATCTCGCCGCTCATTGAGGTAAGCGTGGTGTACGGATACGTGATCGCGGTTTGATCCAGCAGGTGTTCCATCGTAATGGTCTGTCCAGGCAGCAAGGAGGTGCCCCAACGGAATCCCGGTGAGAACGCGAGATCAGCGCCTTTCATTTTAATTAAGCCATCAACGATCAGTTGATCAAACGTGCCGTTGAAGTTGCCACGACGATAAAGCGTGCCTTCCGCGACGGCGAGTTTTTCAGCCAGTTTGGTTTCATACGGCGCACGCATCTTGTTGATCAATGCATTCATCTGTGCGTCAGCCGGAAGCAAATCCGCAAAGATGGGAAGCAAGCGATATCTAAAGTCGGATACTTTGCCGTCTTTCACATCTAAATCAAGCACGCCTAGAAATTTGCTGTTTGAACCCGCGTTCGTCACGAGGGTCACGCCGCCTGGGTTGGTGACCTTGACCGGCACGGGCACGCCGTCGTGGGTGTGTCCGCCTAAGATGGCGTCGATGCCGCGTACGCGGCTCGCCATTTTCAGATCAACGTCCATGCCGTTATGTGACAGCAGGACCACCGCTTTTGCGCCATTAGCGCGTGCGTGGTCGACGGTCTTCTGCATGTTTTCTTCTTCGATACCGAACGTCCAGTTTTCAATCAGGTAGCGTGGGTTCGCAATCGGTGTGTAGGGGAACGCCTGGCCGATGATCGCAACCTTGACGCCGTTCATTTCACGCATCGTATAGGCGTCAAACACGGGATCTTCAAAGTCGGTCGTTTTGATGTTTTGGGCGACAAAATTCACTTTGCCATCAAAATCTTTTTCTACAATTTCTTTGACGCGTTTCTCGCCTAAGGTCATTTCAAAGTGCGCGGTCATGACATCGACGCCGAGGGCTAGACAGGCATCGACCATGTCCTGACCCTTGGTCCACAGTGCAGTGCCTGAACCTTGCCACGTGTCACCACCATCGAGAAGCAAAGCGCCGGGGCGACTCGCACGAATTTGCTTAACCAACGTGGCGAGGTGTGCAAACCCACCCACTTTGCCGTATTGCGTCGCCGCTTTGTCAAAGTCCAGATAAGAAAACGCATGTGCCTCGCGCGTGCCTGGCTTGATGCCATAGTGCTTGAGCAAGGCATCACCGACCAAGTGAGGCGCTTTACCAAATTGCCCACCGAAGCCCAAGTTGACGCTAGGCTCACGAAAATAAATGGGTTTGAGTTGTGCGTGGCAGTCAGTGAAGTGCATCAAGTGCACATTACCGAACTTTGGGAAGTCATAGAGGTTTGCTGCTGATTGCGCGCGACTCAGGTTAGCGCCCAGTGATAGTCCAGTAGCGGAAGCCGCCGCCAGAACCTGTACAAACTCTCTACGACTCATTCCCATTTCAACTTCCTTGCAGCGTATAGCGCGATTCGACGACTTTATTTATTTACAGGCGATGCAGGGTCAAGCAGCAAGGCCATGACGTCTTTAATTTGCTGTTCGGTGAGCAAGTTAAAGTGCTGCATGCGTGGCATATTGCTGCACGCGTTATAGGCTTTGGAGTTGCTGATGCGGTTCCAGGTGTAGGTCAGGATGACATCGCTATTGCCGCGCGTTTTTCCATAGGCCAATAACGACGGACCGATTGTGCCGTGAGAGATTTCTTGTTTTGAAATCTGATGGCAGTTGTAACAGCCCCCACCGTTTACGGTTTTTACATTGTCAGTCCAGGTTGAGCCTCGGCCGCTTTGAGCGATTTTTTCGCCCTCAGCCCAGCTGCCCAGATACTTTCCATCTGACGGAGGCTTGATGGCGGCTAGAGCAGCTGTCTGTAATGCTTCGGCTTTCTTTTTCCCCTCGGGGCTATCGCGGAACTTCTCATCGGAGCAGAGCGCTTGGAACTCGTCTAGCTGGATGCGATCTAGTTTGGCGATACCTTGTTCACGGAAGCTACGGTCCATCACGGCCTGCACGGCGGGGTCAGCTTTCTGTGCGAGGGCGACGTTGCTTAGGACAATGCCACCAAGCGCTAAACTTGTGCCTGCGACCAGTTTGATTAGTGTTTTATTCATGTGTGTCTCCCTGGAGTTAGCGCTTGAGGCCGGGCGTTTGCACCGTACCACCGTTTGCCTTGTTAGCCATAAAGACTGATAAAGCGATCGTGACGTCTGAGCCATAAATCGGGAAAGGCATACGCTGTTGGCGGTAGCAGTCGTTCAGGCGTTGCTGCATGGTCCAAAACGTACCGCTTGACACGCGATAAGCAGGCCAGTTACCCCAGCCTTCTTCTGCGCCCTTTTGCACAGTCAGGTTTGGCAAGTCCTGCATACGAATACGTTTGTTGTCGACCGCGTGACAAGAGGCGCAAGAAAAGTCCATCGTCCCGCCTTGCAGATAAAAGATTTTTTCGCCGAGAGCGAGCATTTCTTTTTCTTTGGCATGGTTGACAGGTACGTTGATTTTCATGCCCTTCGAGTGTGTGACGACATAGGCAACAATCGCTTCGATATTTTTGCGAGCGCCCTTGCCAAAGGTCCCATTGACCATCTCGGCTTCAGGAATACCTTGCAGGGTGGTCATGCAGGTCATCAGGCGTGACTCGAGGTCTTGGACGCGATTGGTGTCTGCAAAGTAGCGCGGTAATTGTGCTGAGGCGCCGTGGACAACGCCAGGGCCTAGTCCGAGATCGCATTTCTCAAGAGAGGCGCTCTTCGGGCCAGCTGGTTTCGCCCAGAGTTCCTCGCCCGCGGCTTCGTATAGTTCGGCGGGATTGCCCTCGGCAAGCATTTTGCGGTATTCCGCAAGCTGATCCGATGCCGATTGTGCCAGAGCAATAGAAGATGAGCCGAGCGACATCGCTGTCAGCCCAGCCAATAAAAAGTGTTTCATGGTTGTCTCCACTCTTGCGAACCGCAACATTGCGACTCGGTTCTATCGGCACAACAAAATTATTTGATTTCTGTTTTGTCAGTGCGGGTTTCGTTTTTATTGTCGACCCACGTTACAGCAATTGTGTCACCTTTTTTTGCACTGCCTTTCAATTTGAATTGCAGGTAGGGATCCTTGGATACCGCAGGCCCCAACTGGGCTGCGTAAACTAATTTGTCGCCAACTTTTGCCTCGAGCGTTGAAATGAACCAAGCGGGAATGGACGCGCCCGCAGCATCCTTGCGTTGACCCGTTTCCATGTCGTGCTTCATCAGCACGCGTACATCCACCACACCATCTTTCTCAGTTGCACGAATGCGCATTGGATCTGCCATGATTTTCTCTCTTTGCTATGTTCTATGTTTGTTTTGTACGTTGCGTTCTGAGCGCGATTAGCCGCCACAGCCACCGAGCGTTACTTTGACTTCTTTAGAGGCCATCAGCCACTTGCCGTCGACTTTCGCGAGGGCAAAGACATTTGACGTTTGTCCCATTTTTACGCGGGTCGAGGCGAATGCTTCTGCGCCAGCGGGAATGACGAACATCGCAGCGAGAGCACTTGGATTTTTCTCTACCAAAATGGCGAGCTCTGTTGCTTTTAAGCTGGTTTCAACACCAACCGGCACGACGGCGCCGTTTTCGGCGATGTCAGGTGCGCGCAATGTGATGGCATCCGACGGAGTGGGCGTCGCGCCACCTAAAAGTTTGGCCACATCATCGACTGACTTAGCTTCGAAGGCGGCCTTGTTCCAGGCGGCAGCTTCTGCCTGTGTCATCAGGCCAGCGCTGGCCATGAGCCCCACTATTGCTGACATTTGCAGAAGCCTGCGACGTTGTACGTTCATGAGAGTTCCCTTGCTAGATAAATGTTTGATTATTGAATTCGTTTATACGGATTAATGCCGACGCTTAAGAGCCCACCAGCATCCATTTCACCAAATTCGTGATGTCGGCATCTGACATTTGGGTATGTGGTGGCATGGGGATTGCGCCCCATACGCCAGCTCCTCCTACTTTGACCTTTGTTGCTAGTTTAGCAACGACATCCTGATCTTTGTACTTTTTTGCGATTTCAGCGATGGACGGGCCCACCCCTTTAGCGGCCGGCGCGTGACACGCCGTACAGTTATGCTTTTGGAAAAGGGTTTGCAGTGTCGCTGCATTCGCCCCAGAGGCCACCGTCGCTGCGGCGGTAGCCGTGGCGCTTGTGGCGGCTACTGGCGCGACAAACCCAGCACCTGGAAGTTTTTTAAGCGCTGGCTTAGTGGTATCTGCACCCCTGAAAGGTCCAAACATACGGTTTTGCTCGGTAATGTTTTCGTGCGCATTGCGTGCGAAATCCGGCAAAAGAGAGGTGATCTTCCCGTCGGTTGGGCAGTTTGTCATGCAAGGATTGCCCTGTACATCTGGTTTGCCGGACACGGTCCACATGCCGTGCTCTGTTGTTGTGCCGTTTCGGTTGGGCAACAAGGCTTGTATTTCCCGGACGTTCTCGTGACTGAGGGTGAAGTCCTCTGGGACAATCTCAGCAAGCGAGAGCATGTACGCCACGAGCGCATACGTTTCGTCAGCCGACAGCGTGCGCGGTGCATTCCACGGCATGGCGCGGTAGACGTAGTCGTATAGAGTCGACAGGGTGGAGAGGCGCATCAGCGTTGAACGCTGTGGTTGGGTCGGATCAGTGAGCGAGGCGACGCGACCCGTCTTGATGTCTTTTGCGGTCGTGCCACCTACGATCGGGGTAAACACCTCGTTTGACTCGCCAAACACACCATGACAGCTTGCACACTTGGCTTCCCAGAGCTCTTGCCCCTGCTCCGCGGTCCCTGACCCCTTGGGCAGACCCTTGAAGTCTGGGCGCACATCAATATCCCACGCGGCGACTTCTGCGGGCGTGGCAGCACGGCCGATCCCGGGAAATTTTTTTGTGTCTTGTGCGTTGGCTAAGCCACCCAGTAAGGTGAGTGCGACGATGCCAGTTAGAGTTTTAGCCAACTTGTACATTGCTGACCTCCCCATTGGTGTCTACTTTCCAGGATTGAATCGCGTTGTTGTGATAGATCGAGCGTGTGCCGCGAACTTCGCGCAACATTCTGTAAGAAGGCTGAACATGGCCGGTTTCATCGGTAACACGAGACTGTAAGATCGCAGGCTTTCCGTCCCACACCCAATCGATGTTGAAGCGCGTAATGGCCTTGGTTAATACGGGAGTTTCCATGCGCGCTTCGCGCCAGTTGCGTCCACCGTCAACCGACACATCAACCCGCTTGACTTTGCCGCGGCCGGACCACGCCATCCCGCTAATGTTGTAGAACCCCGTTTCGAGCAGCTGTTGCCCACCCGATGGCGTGGTGATGACCGATTTGCACTCTTGAATGGATGTGTATTGGCGATGCATGCCGTCAGGCATCAAGTCCATGTAATGCACTGCTTCGTCTTTTGTGGCATAGGGCATGTCGCCGACTTCAATGCGGCGCAACCACTTGACTGAGCTCACACCCTGCACGCCAGGCACCACCAAGCGCAAGGGATAGCCGTTTTCAGGCCGAAGCATTTCGCCGTTCATGCCCCAGACTACCAGCACATCATCCAGCGCCATTTCCATTGAAATCGTACGCGTCATTCCGGAGCCATCGCCGCCTTCGGCGAGAACGTACTTTCCTTTTTTTGTATCGGCACCAGCCATGTCTAGCAAGATAGACAGCGGCACACCCGTGAATTCACAGCAAGAGAGCATCCCATGCGTGTACTGAACGGTGGGGACCGCGACGTTACCCCATTCCATACCCGTGTTGGCCCCGCACTCAATAAAGTGAATGCGCGATACCGAGGGTAAGCGCAGGAGGTCTTCCATCGTGAAGACCATTTCTTGTTTGACCATCCCATTGATCATGAGCCGGTGTTTGACCGGATCGATGTCAACCCACCCCTGATGGTGCCGTTCGAAATGCAGTCCGTTTGGTGTGATGATGCCAAATAAGCCCTGGAGGGGTGCAAACGAGACAGAGGCAGCAGACACGCGTGTGAGGCCGGGTGACTCGCGGCGTTGTAGATTGGCTTCGTATTTTGAGGGCACGCCATAGGGCCTTGCTGCGACGGGTTGGCCGAGCGTTGTTTGCCACACTTGCTTGTCAAGGATGGTCGGATCGCCTGTTGAGCCTTGCGCGAAAGCCAAGGTTGATGCAGTGCTTGCGCCGGCAGCCATGGCTGCCAAAAAGCTGTTTCGCAAAAAGCCACGACGGGCTTCGGTAACGCCGTCGGTCGACACCTCGGTGGCTAACTCAGCGGAAACAAAATTTTCTGGCGCTCGCTTGAGCCGACCAAGTTTTAGCCTTAAATCATTTGTTTTCAACAGGCCTCCTACGCAACGATAAAATCATGGCTAGCATCAGTATATTTTTTAGTTATAAACAAAGATATAAAAGTAATATAAGAAAGTAATATAACAATAAAGAAGTAGATATTCAGACATACCCTAGGGTAAACTCCTCAGATTACTAAAACTAACTTTGCAAAACAAAGGCCCAATGCGTTCAGACCATATTAAAGACGTCGAAGCGTTGGCGGGTCGTCGAAGTCGTTCTCGGCGAGAGTTTTTGCGCAATACGACAGCTGCGACTGCTTGCCTAGGCTTTGCGACGGTCGCTGAACCAACCTTTGCTCGGGTCATTCAAACAAACTTTGATGGTATCGCGGCTGGTGAAGAGACTATCAAAGATGGCGACACTGAACTGTACGCGTATGTCGCGCGACCCAAGGCAAGTGCTGGCAAGCTGCCCATCGTCGTCATCGCAAGCGAGATCTTTGGGGTGCATGAATACATCGCTGATGTCGCGCGCAGATTCGCGAAGCAAGGATACTTAGCCATCGCGCCAGAGTTCTTTACCCGAGCGGGAGACCCAAGCTCCTTGGGAACAATGACCGAAATCATGACGCAAATTATTGCAAAGACGCCAGATAAACAGGTGCTCGGCGATATTAGGATCGCGCTAAAATGGGCGAGCGAAAAAGGGGGCGACACAGGGCGAGTGGGCATGACAGGGTTTTGCTGGGGAGGCCGTATGACCTGGTTGGCGTGCGCTAATTTGCCACAGGTGCGTGCAGGCGTTGCTTGGTACGGAAGACTGGTTGGGGATAAAAGTGAAAACTTCCCCGCCCACCCGGTGGATCTCGCCGCACAATTAAAAGCCCCCGTGCTGGGTCTTTACGGTGGAAAGGATACCGGAATCGCTTTGGATACGGTCGACCAAATGAAGCAGGCACTCTCCGCCGCAAAGGACAACAAAGCGGCTGCGGCGTCGCGCTTTGAGATTTATCCAGACGCACCTCATGCATTTCACGCGGATTACCGTGCAACCTATCAAGCGGGTCCAGCAAAAGATGGC
>CANFEI010000004.1 GCA_947445495.1 Alcaligenaceae bacterium | reverse complement strand
GGCATTAGTGATGCCAAGGCGATTGATCCACTGACGGTAGAAATCTCGACCGCTGGACCGAATCCCGTGTTGCTGCGGCAATTACCTTCCCTCGGCATCATGAGCAAGGCATGGGCTGAGAAGAACAACGCTATGTTGCCGCAAGACTTCAATAAGAAAGAAGAAAGCTACGCCGCTCGCCATGCAATGGGCACCGGTCCCTACATGCTTAAGGCCCGTGAAGTCGATATCAAAACGACCTATGTAGAAAACCCGAATTGGTGGGGTAAGCCGACCAAGCGAGGTAACGTAACGGAAATTATCTATACGCCGATTAAGCAAAACGCGACCCGCACGGCAGCATTGCTGTCTGGTGAGATTGACTTTGTGTTGGATCCTCCTGCGCAAGACCTGGATCGCTTGCGCAAGCAAGTCAAAGTACTCGACGGTAACGAAAACCGTACGATCTACTTTGCAATGGATGTAAAAAGCCCAGAGCTAAAGTACAGCAACATCAAGGGTAAAAACCCGATGCAGGATGTGCGTGTACGTGAAGCCTTGTACCGCTCGATTGACATTGAGGCTATCAAGAAATCAGTTATGCGTGGCATGTCTTTGCCAACAGGCGCCATGATTTCTCCGCAAGTACATGGCTATTCGGATGCAATGGGAAAGCGCGTACCGTACGACGTTGAGAAAGCGAAAGCCTTACTCAAGGAAGCGGGCTACGAAAATAACCTCGAGTTCACGTTAGACTGCCCTAACAATCGCTACATCAACGACGAAGCCATTTGTCAGGCAGTCGTCGCAATGTGGGCACGTGCAGGTATGAAGGTGAAGCTCAATACGATGCCACGTGCGACCTTCTTCCCGAAGATTGCTAATGGCGATTTCAGTGTTTACTTGTTTGGCTGGGGCGTGCCGACGTTTGATGCTTACTACACCCTTGAGTCCTTGATTCGTAGCAAAGGGACGGGCGCTGCGGGTGCGTTTAACTACGGCGGTTATTCCAACCCCAAAGTTGACGCACTGATCGATGCGGTCAAGACAGAAGTGGATGATGCGAAGCGCACTGCGATGATTCGTGAGGCGTTCACAATCCATGCAAAAGAATTTGGGACGATACCTTTGCACGATCAAGTCATTCCCTGGGCGATGAAGAAAAATATTGAAATCACCCACCAACCCAACAACCGCCCTGTTGTTGAGCGCATCACGATTAAGTAATCCGAAACGTCGCCCAGGGTCACGTGCGTGTTACCTGGGCGTCGGATGACTTTGCCTTTGTACTGAGAATCCATGTTTGCTTTTATTTTGCGCCGGTTGATTCAGGCCGTAGGCGTTATGCTGACGGTCGCACTGCTCGCCTTCATTTTGTTTCAGTATGTTGGGGACCCAGTGATGATAATGCTGGGCCAAGAGGGTACGCAGGCCGAGCGCGAACAGCTGCGTCAGTCGCTTGGACTCAATGACCCCGTCGTCGTGCAGTTCTATCACTTCCTGACGAATGCGATACAGGGTGATTTTGGCTTGTCTTTACGTCAAGGCCAAAAGGTGTCACTGTTATTGCGTGAACGACTTCCCGCTACCCTCGAGCTGTCGATTGCGGCCGCGCTGATTGCCTTGGTCGTGGGGGTCCCGCTTGGGGTTTACACAGCGCTTAAGCGCCACGGAAAGCTCTCGCAAGCCTTGTTGGCCTTTTCATTGTTTGGCGTCTCCTTGCCGACGTTCCTGATCGGTATTTTGTTGATCCTCATTTTTTCTGTACAGCTTGGCTGGTTGCCGAGTTATGGACGCGGCGACACGATTCGCTTGGGCTGGTGGTCGACGGGCTTGTTGACCGCAAGCGGCTGGCATCATTTGATTTTGCCGGCGGTCACGCTGTCGCTGTTTCAGGTGGCGCTGGTGATGCGGCTGGTGCGTTCTGAGATGCTTGAGGTGCTACGCGCGGATTACATTAAATTCGCACGTGCACGCGGCTTGACTAAACGCGTGATTCATTTCGGCCACGCCTTAAAAAACACGCTCGTACCTGTGATCACGATTATGGGTTTGCAATTGGGCGGCATCATTGCGTTTGCCATCGTGACTGAAACCGTCTTTCAGTGGCCGGGAATGGGGCTGCTTTTTATTCAGGCGGTTCAGTTCGCTGATATCCCGGTGATGGCGGCCTATCTGTGTTTGATTTCTCTTATTTTTGTTGTGATTAATTTGACGGTTGACCTGCTGTACTTCGTGGTCGATCCCCGCTTGCGTGTTGGATTGGGCAAATCCGGCGGGGGTCACTAATGCGCGCAACACTTGCCCGTTTTTGGGATGGTGATCTAGCCTGGTCCTGGCGCCACACACCTGTTGCCATGGTGGCGACATTTCTGTTGATCGCACTGTTAGTGGCCGCCTTCGGTGCGCCTTGGATCGCGCCGCATAACCCGTTTGATCTGGCGACGATTGACTTGCTTGACGCGCTCAAGCCACCGGTGTGGCTCGTTGACGGCACGACAAAGTATTTGTTGGGGACGGATAGCCAAGGGCGCGACATGCTTTCGGCGCTCATGTATGGCACCAAGGTGTCCTTGTTGATTGGCTTAGCTGCGGTGGCGGGTGCGATGTCGCTTGGCATTGTTCTCGGGCTGATTTCAGGCTACGTCGGCGGGCGCATCGATGCGTTGATCATGCGAGTTGCCGACGTGCAGCTTTCATTCCCAGCGATTTTGATTGCGTTGCTCATTGATGGCGTTGCCCGAGCTGTTGTGCCAGGCGACATGCATGAGGTGATTGCCTTCCCGGTGTTGGTGGGGGCGATTGCGCTAGCAGGTTGGCCGCAGTATGCGCGTACGGTACGGGGCTCCACCTTGGTCGAGAAAAACCGGGAGTATGTGCAGGCGGCTCGTGTGATTGGTATCTCGTCGCCCGTGATTATGTTTCGTCATGTGTTGCCCAACGTTTTAGGGCCGGTGCTGGTGCTGGCGACCGTGCACTTGGCGACTGCGATCATCACTGAGGCGACCTTATCGTTTCTAGGCGTAGGGGTGCCGCCCACATCGCCGTCCTTGGGCACGCTCATCCGGATTGGAAATGATTTTTTATTTTCTGGTGAGTGGTGGATCACGATTTTCCCGGGTGCTGCGTTGGTGCTGTTAGTGTTGTCTGTCAACCTATTAGGGGATTGGCTGCGTGACGCCTTGAATCCCCGCTTAAGTTGAGGCCACCCATGTCAAATATTCTAGAAATTAAAGAGTTGAGCGTTGAATTCCCCACACGTCGGGGCACGCTCAAAGCGTTAAACGAAGTGTCATTTTCGATCGCGGCGGGTGAGGTGGTCGGAGTGGTGGGTGAGTCGGGCGCTGGCAAGTCGCTCACAGGCGCTGCGATCATCGGTCTGCTGGAGCCCCCTGGGCGTATTTCTGGCGGACAGATCTTGCTGGAGGGGCGACGCATCGATCAGTTACCCGATGAGGAAATGCGTCGTATTCGTGGGCGTGAAATCGGTGCGATTTTTCAGGACCCTCTAACGTCATTAAATCCTCTGTACACCGTTGGGCATCAGATTGCCGAAACGATCGTGACGCATCTACCCCTCACTTGGACGCAAGCGCGTAACCGCGCCATTGAGTTGTTGGAAGCAACCGGGATTCCTGCAGCGCGTGAACGCATTGATCACTATCCCCATCAGTTTTCGGGCGGTATGCGACAGCGCGTGGTGATTGCGCTAGCCTTGGCGGCGCAACCTAAACTGGTTGTTGCGGACGAACCCACGACTGCGCTGGATGTATCGATACAGGCACAAATCATTGAACTCCTTAAAAAAATGTGTCGCGAGCAAGGCGCGGCAGTGATGTTGATCACCCATGATATGGGCGTCATTGCTGAGACCGCAGATCGCGTCGTTGTCATGTATGCGGGTCGCGTCGCTGAAATCGGCAAAGTGCGCGATGTGATTCATTCTCCTCGCCACCCTTACTCAGTGGGCTTGATGGGCTCCATTCCATCGATTCATCAGCAGGTGGAACGACTGGTACAAATCGACGGCAGCATGCCGAGGTTGACGGCGATTCCTACGGGTTGCGCGTTTAACCCGCGTTGTCCTAACGCCATGGATCGCTGCCGCGTAGAGCGTCCGGAATTACAGCAATTGGGGACGTCCCAGACAGCGTGCTGGCTCCACCCCGCGCAGGAGGTGGCATGACGACTCAGCGAGCGTTGGTAGAGGTTAAGGACGCCGCGCGTTGGTTTGATGTGTCGGCCCCTTGGTTAGAGCGGGTCTTGTCACGCAAGCCCCGCACCTTATTGCGCGCGGTAGATGGTGTGTCCTTCACGATTCGTAAGGGTGAAACGCTAGCCTTAGTCGGGGAGTCTGGCTGTGGCAAGTCGACAATCGCCCGCTTGTTGGTGGGCTTATATCCGCTGACCCAAGGGAGTATTTTGTTTGATGGCCAGCCGCTGTCAAATATGCAAGGGCGAGGAGGGTTGGCGCTGCGCAAGCGTTTGCAGATGATTTTTCAGGATCCGTACGCGAGCCTGAACCCGCGCTGGCGTGTCGGACGAATCATTGCGGAACCAATTCTCGCGCATACGACGCTCACTCCTGAGGAGCGCGAAGCGCGTGTCGATGCGTTGTTGATACAAGTTGGTTTGCACCCTTCGGACAAAACTAGATTCCCGCATCAGTTTTCAGGCGGGCAGCGTCAGCGTATTTCGATTGCGCGGGCGCTGGCCGTCAACCCAGAGTTTCTGGTGTGTGATGAGCCGACCTCAGCACTGGACGTGTCTGTTCAGGCGCAAGTGCTGAACATCATGAAGGACTTACAGCGCAATCTTGGCCTCACGTATTTATTTATCTCGCATAATCTCGCCGTCGTGCATCACGTGGCGGATCGTGTGGGGGTGATGTATCTCGGGCGCATTGTCGAGATCGCAGATCGGGATACCTTGTTTGCCGATCCTAAACATCCGTATACGCGTATGTTGTTGTCAGCCATTCCTGACATGACCGGACAAGGGGGTTCGCGCACCCCTGTAGCGGGTGAAGTCCCGAATCCGTTGAATCCGCCTTCAGGGTGTACGTTCCACCCACGCTGCCCGTTTGCCCGTGACCTCTGTAAATCAGAGTCACCGAGCACGCAGATCTTTAAGGGCGTTGAGATTGCCTGCCATGGAGTCGTCCAAGGCTGGCCGATGCAGGTTTAATGAATGGAGGGCGGCCGGGGTGGCTCGTCCGACTGCAGATCCTGATCGGGGTCATCATCGTCCCCGAGATCCTCAAGCAACTCAAGGTCAGGGTCGGGTAGGGCTTCATCCGTCAAATCGAAAGGCAATAATTCGGCGAGATCCATCGCGTAGTCGAACTCGTCGCCATGTTGATCCAGTCTGACAAAACGTGCTTCTGGGTCGTCTGTGATTTGAACTGCCCACAGGTACTGGCAGTCGTAGACTTCAGACTCCAAGTCAAGCCCGCCACGGTTGCCCACGAAGCGCGCGCCGGGCCCCCCCATTTGTACATGCGTGGCTTTCTCGTCGGGGGTATCGTCTACGCCTAGTGGGATCGCAAAAATCACCCACTCTGCGTCTTCGTCCATGCCGATTTCAGCGAGCACCGATTTACCCATGTAGGCGCTTAGGCCATCCGCTGTTTTGCCAAGCATGGACAGTTCTTGTTCGGTAAAGCGCAGCGCGCGGTCGGGGGTCGTCATCGTTTGATTAAAAATTTGAGGTGTACAGCCAGCATCATAGCCTTTTGACCAGCCTGGAGCAGTCCGAAGTCGCTGCCAAAGCCCTACAATACGGCATCTCTGTTTTATTCATCGATGGATTTATGGCTCAATACGTATACACCATGCACCGCGTGGGCAAAGTGGTTCCGCCTAAGCGTCAAATTTTGCGGGATATTTCCTTATCGTTTTTCCCTGGCGCCAAAATCGGTGTTCTGGGACTCAATGGTTCGGGTAAGTCAACGCTGCTGAAAATCATGGCGGGTGTTGACAAAGAGATCGAGGGCGAAGCCGTACCGATGTCGGGCCTGAACATTGGATACCTTGAGCAAGAGCCGAAACTAAACGCTGAACATACGGTGCGCCAGGCGGTAGAAGAAGGGTTGGGCGCCGTCATGGCGGCAAAAAAACGACTCGATGGAGTCTATGCCGCCTATGCCGAACCGGATGCGGATTTTGACAAGCTTGCGGCGGAACAGGCTGAGCTCGAAGCCGTCATTGCGGCTGCGGCCTCGAGCGGTTCGGACGACATGGAAACGCAGATGGAAATCGCAGCCGATGCGTTGCGTCTGCCGCCCTGGGAGGCGAACGTTGGCAAGCTCTCGGGCGGTGAAAAACGCCGCGTCGCGCTATGTCGTCTATTGCTTTCCAAACCAGATATGTTGTTGCTCGATGAACCGACCAACCACCTTGATGCGGAAAGTGTTGAGTGGCTTGAGCAATTTCTGGCAAAGTTCCCGGGCACGGTAGTTGGCGTGACGCACGACCGCTACTTCCTGGATAACGCAGCAGAGTGGATTCTGGAACTAGACCGAGGGCACGGAATCCCCTGGAAGGGCAATTACAGTTCGTGGTTAGAACAAAAAAATGATCGCCTCAAGCAGGAAGAGTCGACCGAATCAGCCCGACAAAAGACCATCAAGAAAGAACTCGAATGGGTACGGCAAAACGCAAAAGGCCGACAAGCCAAGGCCAAGGCACGGATGACGCGCTTTGAAGAGCTGTCCTCGCACGAATATCAAAAGCGTAACGAGACCCAGGAGATTTTTATTCCTGTGGCGGAGCGTCTTGGTAACGATGCCATCGAGTTTGTGAATGTGACCAAAGCCTTTGGTGACAAGCTGTTGATGGATAACGTGAGCTTCCGCGTACCACCGGGCGCGATCGTCGGCATCATTGGTCCGAACGGTGCAGGTAAGTCAACACTATTTCGGATGATCGCCGGCCAGGACACGCCTGATAGCGGTGAAGTCAAGATTGGCCAGACGGTCAAGATTGCGTTCGTCGATCAGTCCCGTGATAGCTTGCCTGATGCTAAAACGGTTTTCGATTCCATCGCGGACGGCGCAGACATCTTGACGGTCGGACGTTTTGAAATGCCGGCACGCGCTTACCTGGGACGTTTTAACTTTAAGGGTGCCGATCAGGGCAAACAGGTGGGGCAGTTATCCGGTGGTGAGCGTGGCCGTCTGCATCTCGCCAAGACCTTGATTACGGGCGGAAACGTTTTGCTGCTTGACGAACCGTCGAACGATCTGGACGTCGAGACCTTACGCGCACTAGAAGATGCACTGCTTGAATTCGCAGGCTCGATTATGGTGATCAGCCATGATCGGTGGTTCTTAGACCGTATCGCGACGCATATCCTCTCCTTCGAGGGTGATTCGCAAGTGGTGTTCTTCGACGGTAACTACCAAGAGTACGAAGCCGACAAGAAGCGACGTTTGGGTGAGGCAGGTGCAGCGCCTAAGCGTATTCGTTATAAGGCGCTGCGATAAGCTGAGCTGCTCATCCACCGCAGCTTAGCTAGCCGCCGCCCACGTGTCTTTCAGCGTGGTGACACGATTAAAAACAGGCGCATCGGGACGTGAGTCGATCGGATCAACGACAAAGTAGCCGAGGCGCTCAAACTGTGTGACAACGCCCGGAAGGAGTGCGGTGCCGGGCTCTAGAAACGCCTGCAACACGTGCACGGATTGCGGATTCAGACAGTTCAGGAAATCGTTATCCCCCGCGTCTGGAAAAGGCTCTGAAAAGAGTCGGTCGTACAGCCTGATTTCTGCCGAGACCGCTTGAGCGGTGCTGATCCAGGTGACGTTACCCTTGACTTTAACGGCGTCCGAACCTGCTGTGCCACTCTTGGTGTCAGGATTGTATTCAGCGTGTACTTCGATGATGTTGCCAGCCGCGTCCTTGACGCAACCTGTGCAAGTGACGACGTAACCGTATTTCAGGCGCACGCTATTACCGGGAAATAGTCGAAAGTATTTTTTTGGTGGGACCTCAACGAAGTCTTCACGCTCAATCCACACCTCACGCGTCAGTCCGAAAGCACGCATCCCCGCTTCGGGTGCGTGCGGGTTGCGCGGCGCGTGGCAGGGCTCAACATGGTCGGCCGGGAAGTTTGTAATCACGAGCTTGAGCGGATCTAGGATCGCCACCGAGCGCAAGGCGATGGGGTCCTGATCTTCACGTAGCGCTTGATCCAGCAAGCTGTAATCAATACGCGAGTTAGATTTTGAAACACCGGTGCGTTCGCAAAATAAGCGCAGCGCAGCGGCGGTGTAACCGCGGCGGCGCAAGCCTGCAATGGTAGGCATACGGGGATCATCCCAGCCGTTGACATGACCGTCTTTGACAAGCTGGAGCAACTTGCGCTTGCTAGTCACGATATAGCTCATGTTGAGTCGCGCAAACTCGTACTGATGCGGTAGGGGGGTGGTGAACAGTCCAAGCTCTTGAAGCCGGTTCAGTGTCCAATCATAAAACGGGCGCTGGTCTTCAAATTCGAGTGTGCAAATACTATGTGTGATGCCCTCGAGCGCATCTTCGATGGGATGCGCGAAGGCATACAGAGGGTAGATGCACCACTCGTTACCCGTGCGATGGTGTGTCGCGTGGCGAATACGGTAGAGCACCGGGTCGCGCAAGTTGATATTGGGTGACGCCATATCGATACGCGCGCGCAAGGCCATACTGCCATCGGCATGTTTGCCGGCACGCATATCGCGCAGCATTTGCAAGGACTCCTGCGCAGAGCGGTCTCTGAAGGGAGAGTTCTTTCCGGCCTCGGTGAGTGTGCCGCGCATCAATCGCATTTCTTCTGGACTTTGCTCGTCAACGTAGGCGTGACCAGCCAAAATCAGCGCCTCGGCACAGGCGTACATCGTGGCAAAGTAACTGCTTGCAAAGTACAGGTGTTCGGTGGTGTTGGATTTCCAGTCAAAGCCAAGCCATTTCACGGCGTCGATGATCGCATCGACGTATTCTTGTTCTTCTTTTTCTGGGTTGGTGTCGTCAAAGCGTAGGTGACACACGCCGCCGTAATCACGTGCCAATCCAAAATTCAAGCAAATGCTTTTTGCGTGACCAATGTGCAAATAGCCATTGGGCTCGGGCGGAAACCGTGTGCGTATGCGAGCGAGATCGGGAGAACCGCTTGCCTGAACGGAGGCAGGCCCTGGCGCGCCCGCCCAGCGCTTGCCCTCAAACTTTTGCGCAGCGAGATCGGCATCGATAATATTGCGTAGAAAATTCGTGGTGACGGGGGCGGAGGATTCTTGGGTCATACCGTTTCAAAGGGCGCAATAGAAAGCATCAAAGGTGCATTTTGCCACGACAGAGACCATCCTACCGGGAACCGCCCACCTCAGAGGCTTAGACCGTCGTCAGAAGGGGTAGCCGGACCTCGACTTGTAGCCCGCCTTCTGGACCCTGACCGAGAGTCAACGTGCCCGCGTGTGCGCGCACAATCGACTCGACGAGCGACAATCCAAGGCCGACGTTGCCTGATCGGGTACGCGCTTCATCGAGCCGTACAAAGGGCTTAAGCGCCTCTGCGCGCAAGGCTTGAGGAATGCCCGGGCCGTGATCCGTTACGGTGAGCACCGCGGTCTTTGCCTCTGCCACCAAACGCACATGCACAGGAGGGGCGCCGTGATGTAGGGCGTTACCAATGAGGTTGTCCAGTAAGCGGGAGAGCGCAACCTGATCGCCTCGGATTGAGCCCCGCGCGGATTGCCCATCTAGGTGTATCGCCTTGCCGGTTTGCTGCCAGGTCGCGACCCGCTCATGCAGCCATTGATCTAACGAAAAGCTTGTGAAGCGGTAGGACTCTACATCAGTGCCCCGCAGGTAATGAATGAACTGGTCCACGATATGCTGCATATCCTGCAAGTCGTTGCGCAGGCCCTCTTTGAGAGCCGGTTCGTCTGACATTTCTACGCGCAGCCACATACGTGAAAGGGGTGCTTTGAGGTCGTGTGGCAGTCCAGCAAGCAGCGTGCGCTTGGTCGACTCCGACAGACGCAGCGCCGCAAGCATGGCGTTAAACCGCTCGCCCAGCACCCGTAATTCTGTGGGGCCGGTGGGATCGACGGGCGCAGGGGTTCCGGCGGCTAGTTTGTCGGTTGCTTGCATGAGGCGAGTGATGGGCCGCGTGACATGCCATGAAAACAATACCCCAACGAACATAATGACGACTAACCCAATGAGCCAATACACAATCAGCGAGCTTGCCAAGGGCGGCTTGAGCTGCTCCAGTGGGATCACAAGCCAATCGCGCAGGCGCGTTGGCACGGGTTCGCTGAGCTGTGGCAGCGAGATATAGAGTTCGGGTGGCTGCCCGTAGGACACGGCGATCCGACTGTCGCCGCTCAGACGTTCGTTCAGACTCTCCAGCAGGCCGCTGATGCTGCGGTCACTGGTACTGCTTGCGCGCACGCCTTGCACGCTTTCGTTGACAGTTGGATCTGCGTCCACCGGAGGTCGATTAATGAGTCGGCGGGCACCAGACTGAGTATTGGCTTGTTTTTCCTGAGCCGGCTGGATGCGTGCGGCCTCTGCGTTGGCGGGGGTGGACTGACGCAAGAGTCGGACATCATTGGGCAGAGGGCGCGACCACAGTCGCCACTGCCCCTCTGAGGCTTGTCTGACAAATTCGGCGCGGTCAGCGGGGGCTGCATGTTCCATCGAAAAATGCAGTGCACGGATGGTCGTGGCGATCAGGTCGAGCGCAACGGTCTGCGCGTGATCTCGTTGATACAGCGAGGCCAGATAAAGTGTCGCAAACTGCCCAGCCAGCACGCTGATGAGCAACAGGGCAATTAAGCGTGCGCGTAGAGATTGCGGCACAAGCGAGGGCGTGTTCTTCAAGGGGAAAAACGATAGCCGGTACCCCAGACCGTCTGAATCCAGCGGGGTTGTTTAGGGTCATCTTCGAGCGCTCGCCGAAGACGGAGAATCGCGATGTCGATCGCGCGGTCACTGCGCTCGCCGGCTTCATCATCGCGTGCAAGCGTCATGAGTCGCTCGCGTGAGAGTGGTTTGCCGGCGCTTTGCAGTAGCGCTTCGAGCAAATTGATTTCACCGCCGGTCAGCTTGACGAGTTGCGCGTGCTTGCGAAGCTGGCGCATCACCGGATCGAAGACAAAGTCGCCAAAGGCAATGGGTGCGTGACGTTTGTTTGAGGAAGAGCCCCCTTTGCGCCGCAGTACGGCTTGAATCCGGGCGAGTAATTCCCTTGGATCAACGGGCTTGCCAACGTAGTCGTCCGCACCCGCTTCTAAGCCGATAATCCGGTCGACCGACTCGTCGCGTGCGGTCAGCAGGATGACGGGGATGTCTTCACCCTGGGCCCTAAGTGTGCGTAAAGCCTCGGCCCCATCGCCGCCTGGCATCATGCGATCCAACACCACTAGTTCGGGCGAAAAGCGCTGAATCAATGCAGCAAGGTTGCGCGCGTCTGGCGCAAGCAAGGTGTCAAAGCCGTGCTTATTGAGGTAATCGGCGAGCAGCTGACGTAGGACGGGATCGTCATCCACCACCAAAATTTTGGTACGTGCCTCGGACATGGTGTGTCATTCCTTTTTTGTGTAGTGTGCAATGTCCTGACCGTTTGAGCAAGTGTATCCACTACAATCTGGTCATGCCGTTGCTTATGTTTTTATATGTCTAAGTCGCAGGCCCTTGCGGCCGATGCTGCCCCGTCTGTGGCCGCAGGACGACTTGCCTCAAATAAAAGTGCACGGCGTGTGCTGGCCAGCGTGTTTGGGTATGAGTCCTTTCGCGGTGATCAAGCGGCGATCGTCGCGCATGTAATTGCAGGCGGCGATGCGCTGGTCCTCATGCCAACCGGGGGTGGTAAGTCTCTGTGCTATCAAGTGCCTGCGCTCGTGCGTCCCGGTACGGGTATCGTCATTTCACCCCTCATCGCTTTGATGCAAGATCAGGTTGATGCCTTAACCGAACTCGGGGTGCGTGCGGCGTATCTCAATTCGACCCAAGACTGGCAGGTATCGCGCGAAGTAGAGCAAGCCTTCTTGCGAGGCGAATACGATTTGCTCTATGTTGCCCCAGAAAGATTGCTGACCGATCGCTGCATGCAGTTGCTTGAGCGCGGAGAGATTGCCTTGTTTGCGATCGACGAAGCGCATTGCGTCTCGCAATGGGGCCATGATTTCCGCCCCGAGTACCTGGGTTTGTCGCTGCTGCACGAGCGCTGGCCCAACGTGCCGCGTATTGCACTGACGGCAACGGCGACCGATGTGACCCGACGCGAAATCGTCGAGCGCTTGGCGCTCACGGATGCCAGCCACTTTGTTGCCAGTTTTGATCGGCCCAATGTGCGCTACCACATCGTTGAAAAGCAGGATGTTCGCAAACAGCTGTTGCAGTTGCTGCGCGAGGAACATCGTGGTGACTCTGGCATCGTGTATTGCCTGTCGCGCAATAAAGTGGACGAGACGGCTGCCTATTTATGCACGCAGGGCATTCAAGCCTTGCCGTACCATGCCGGTCTGGGGACGGCGGTACGTGCGCAAAATCAGTCACGGTTTTTGCGCGAAGATGGTTTGGTGATGGTGGCAACTATCGCCTTTGGTATGGGAATTGATAAGCCTGATGTACGGTTTGTGGCGCATATCGATATGCCTAAGTCTGTCGAGGGCTATTATCAAGAGACCGGGCGTGCCGGTCGCGACGGCTTGCCTGCTACGGCCTGGCTAGCCTATGGTCTGCAGGATGTCGTCCAGCAGCGCCGGATGATCGACGAGTCCACAGGTGACGACGCGTTTCGCCGTCGCCTGGGTAGCCAGCTGGACGCCATGCTGGGGCTGTGTGAAACGATCGCCTGCCGACGTGTGGGCTTACTGCAGTACTTTGGACAAACGATTACGGCTTGCGGTAATTGCGATAATTGCTTGACTCCCCCGCAGTCGTGGGATGGAACGGTCGCCGCACAAAAGATGTTATCTGCGATCTACCGCCTCTGGAAAGAGCGCGGGCAACGCTATGGGGCTGGCCACCTGATCGATGTATTGCGTGGCAAAAAAACGCCCCGCGTGCTGGAGCATGACCACCAAGAGCTTTCCGTCTTCGGGATTGGCGCTGACCTGTCAGAGCAGGGTTGGCGCAGTGTGCTCAGGCAATTGCTTGCGCACGGACTGTTGATGGTGGATCGAGAGGGCTACGGTACCTTGGCACTGACAGACGCCAGTCGTGCGGTGCTCAAGGGGGAGCGCAACCTGATGCTGCGACGAGAGGCTGATCGCCCTGTGCGTGTTTCGGCGACGCGGGGTAAAGCGGCGACTCCCGACTTGCCAGCGGTGGCCCAACCTATTTTTGAGGCGTTGCGAGCGTGGCGTGCTGAGATTGCGCGCAGCCATGGTGTGCCCGCCTATGTCATTTTTCATGATGCAACGCTTAAAGAAATCGCACTGGCACGGCCGAACGATTTAGAGGCGTTGGCCCATGTCAACGGTGTGGGCGCGCGTAAGCTGGAGTCTTATGGGCAGTCTATTCTGGCCTGCATTGAGGCGTTTGAACACGTCTGATGTTGCTTGGCTGTACGTCAACTAAAGAGCGGACCGTCGGCAGAAGACGGTTTGGGCGGTGTGAGCCCAAGGTGGCGCCAGGTCGTCTGTGTCGCCATCCGGCCGCGCGGCGTGCGTTGTAGGTAGCCGTGCTGGATCAGGTAGGGCTCAATGACATCTTCAATCGTGTCACGTTCTTCGCCTATGGCGGCGGCGAGGCTATCGACCCCAACCGGACCGCCATCGAACTTATGGATAATCGCTTCAAGCAGCTTGCGGTCCATGAGGTCGAGTCCCTGAGGATCGACTTCAAGCATCGAGAGGGCGGCGTTTGCAACATTTACGTCGATGGTTCCGCCGGCTTTGACTTGTGCGTAGTCTCTTACACGGCGCAGTAGACGATTTGCAATGCGGGGCGTGCCACGGGCCCGACGGGCGACTTCTGATGCACCGTCTGGGGTGATGGGTACCTGCAGCAGGCCTGCGCTGCGTGTGGCGATGCGGGTCAACTCCTCTGGGGTGTAGAACTCCAGCCGTGACACGATGCCAAAACGGTCGCGCAAAGGGTTGGTCAGCATTCCGGCGCGTGTCGTCGCCCCCACAAGCGTGAACGGTTGTAAGTCAAGCTTGACACTGCGTGCCGCCGGCCCCTCTCCAATCAGAATATCGATCTGGAAGTCTTCAAGAGCGGGGTAAAGGATTTCTTCTACTACGGGCGACAACCGGTGAATCTCGTCAATAAACAGCACATCGTTGCGTTCAAGATTTGTGAGTAGGGCAGCGAGGTCGCCGGGTCTTTCTAAAACGGGCCCTGAGGTTTGGCGCAAATTCACACCCATTTCGTGGGCGATGATGTGGGCGAGCGTGGTTTTCCCGAGGCCTGGAGGGCCAAAGAGGAGCACGTGGTCGAGCGATTCTTGGCGATTACGCGCAGCGGCGATAAAGATCTGAAGTTGATCGCGGACCCGCTGCTGCCCGACGTATTCTTCGAGGGCACGAGGACGCAACGCCCGCTCGATGGACTCTTCGTTGGGGGTGACGGCTTGCGGTGCGACCAGGCGCGAAGCCTCGGCACGCGAACTTAGGGAGTCAGACTGTATGGCCATGGTTCGATCAAAAAATCCGTTAGGGGCGCGGGTCGCACAAAGACGGCTAGACAATCGTACACTATCCCACACATTTATCCCGAAATCAGAGGAAAGCTATGACCCTAGTGTTGCCCACCTATGAAGATGTTGCCCGTGCTGCCCAGACCTTGAAAGGCGTCGCGCACCGCACCCCAGTGTTGACCTCTGCAACCGCGGACCGCCTGACGGGCGCCAAGGTTTTTTTTAAATGCGAAAATCTGCAACGCATGGGCGCGTTCAAGTTTCGGGGTGGCTATAACGCGATCGCTAACTTGTCGCCCGAGCAACGCCGTGCCGGAGTCTTGACCTATTCCTCGGGTAACCATGCGCAAGCGATTGCGCTGGCGGGAAAACTGCTGGGTGTTGCGACGACGATCATCATGCCGCACGATGCGCCTGCCTCGAAAAAAGCGGCGACGCAAGAATATGGTGCGACGGTAGTCAGTTATGACCGCTACAAGCAGGATCGTGAGGATGTTGCACGCGATATTCAGCAAAAAACAGGCATGGCGATTATTCCTCCGTACGATCATCTGCACGTGATTGCCGGTCAGGGTACGGCCGCCCTGGAATTGCTAGAAGATGTGGGTGAACTCGACTATTTGTTGGTGTGTCTGGGCGGCGGGGGCCTCCTGGCGGGCAGCGCCTTGGCGGCAAGCGTGCTGAGCCCTCAATGCAAGATGTTTGGTGTTGAGCCTGAAGCCGGTAATGACGGGCAGCAGTCGCTACGTAAGGGCGAGGTCGTGCGCATTGGGCCACCGCGTTCGATCGCGGACGGCGCATTGACGCTATACCTCGGTCAGTTGACCTTCGGTGTGATCAAGCAGCGCGTCAAAGATATCTTGACGGTGACGGACCCCCAACTAATCGCGACCATGAAATTCTTTGCTGAACGGATGAAAATGGTCATTGAACCCACCGGATGTCTGGGGGCTGCAGCGCTGATGCATGGTGCATTGCCAGTCGAAAAAGGCGCACGGGTTGGGGTGATTTTGAGTGGTGGAAACGTTGATTTGGCAGCGTATGCTGGGTTCTTGACGCAGTCTTGATCATTGCGGGTTTACAGGGGTAATACGACATGCGTGTGCTGGTGATTGGTGGTGCGGGTTTTATTGGACGCCATCTGGTGGGTCGGCTCGTGGCCCAAGGCCATGTGGTGCATGTGCCAACGCGACAATACAAGCGAGGACGAGAACTCATGGTGCATCCCACCGTGACGGTGATGCAGGCAGACGTGCATGACGACGCGACACTGGATCGGTTGGTCGCTGGCTGCGATTTGGTGGTGAACCTAGTCGGCATTTTGCATAGTCGTGGTGGCGATCCTTTTGGTCCAGACTTTAATCGGGCCCATGCACAACTGCCCCAACGTATCGCGCAAGCCTGCTGTCGTGCAGGGTCCGCGCGGTTCATCCACATCAGCGCGCTTGGTGCGGATGCGCAGGGCCCGAGCGGCTATCTGCGGTCAAAGGCTGCGGGCGAGGCCGCGCTTAAACACGCGTATGCGGGCGCGACGCACGAGAGTTATACGATTTTCAGGCCTTCGGTTGTATTTGGGCCTCAAGATCATTTTATGAATATGTTTGCTGGTTTAGCGAAATACTTGCCCATCCTGCCCATGGCAGGTGCCTACGCAAAAATGCAGCCTGTGTATGTCTCCGATGTCACCGATGCGATCCTCAATGCGGCAACGGCCCCCTTTGCGGTCAACCAAACCTTCGATTTGGCTGGCCCACGCGTCTACACCCTAGGGGAACTCGTCAAACTCGCTGCGCTGTGGAGCGGTCATCCACGCATGGTGGTGAATTTGCCGATGAGCTTAGGTCGACTCCAGGCGCTTGCCTTTGAGCTATTGCCGGGCGAGCCTTTGCTTTCACGTGACAACTTGGCGTCCCTGACCATCGACAACGTCGCGGCGCAGCCAATGGATGCGCGTCTGGGTGTCGTACCGACTCCGCTTGAGTCCGTTGCTCCCACCT
>CANFEI010000003.1 GCA_947445495.1 Alcaligenaceae bacterium | reverse complement strand
CTTCGCATTTTGTCTGGACCAACCGTTCGAAAGAGAGCCTGACGCTAGATTTGAAGCATGAGCAAGCGGGTCCTATCCTCGAGGAGCTGCTCGGGCAGGTAGATGTGCTTGTGCAAAATCTAGCTCCTGGCGCTGCCGCACGCATGGGGCTGTCGTTTGAGGCGTTACATAAAAAATTTCCTCGCTTGATTGTCTGCGATATTTCTGGATATGGTGAGGGCGGTCCTTACGAAACAAAGAAGGCCTACGACCTGCTCATTCAGAGTGAAAGTGGTTTTATATCTGTGACAGGCTCGCAAGATTCGCCTGCCAAGGCGGGTTGTTCGATTGCGGATATTGCTGCGGGCTCCTATGCGTATTCAAGTATTTTGAATGCGTTGCTATTGCGCCATCGGACCGGACTGGGCAGTCATCTGGATGTCTCGATGCTTGAGAGTATGGTCGAGTGGATGAGTTTCCCGCTGTATTACGCCATCGATGGACAGACACCACCACCGCGTGCGGGCGCAGCGCATGCGACGATCTACCCTTACGGCCCCTTCCCGGTGGGCGACGGCAGCAACGTCATGCTCGGCTTGCAGAACGAGCGCGAGTGGCAAGTGTTTTGTGACAAAGTGCTCGGCCAGCCTGACCTCGCAACCAGTCCGCAGTACGACTCGAATCCTAAACGCGTTGCGAACCGCGAACATTTGCGTGGTCTGATTGTGGGCGCTTTTTCAAAAATGAGCATTGATGAAGTGGTGCAAGCGCTAGAAGACGCACAAATAGCGAACGCGCGGGTCAATGAAATGAAAGATGTATGGTCGCATCCTCAGCTTCAGGCGCGCGGGCGTTGGACGCAAGTGGAGAGTCCTGTGGGGGCGTTGCCGGCCTTGCTGCCTCCTGCGACCAGCAATCAGTTTGAGGCGCGTATGGATGCGATCCCTGCAATTGGCCAACATACGCTCGCGATCCTCAAGCAGCTAGGTGTGACCGACGAGGTCATTGTCACGCTACAAGCGGATAAGGCGATCTAATTTTTGAACGCAGGGCCTAGGATAAGGGCCAAAGGCCTTGATCCTTACACTGTGCCAGAAGTGTTTGGATGCTACCTTGCGCTAACTGTAAATTGCCCGCAATATCTTGCAACGGCTTGAGCACGAACGCACGTTGATGCATGCGTGGATGCGGGATGATGAGCGTCGGACTATCAAGTTTTATGTCGTCGTACAGCAAGAGATCCAAGTCGAGTGTGCGTGGCGCGTTAATGTAAGGACGCTCGCGACCATGAAGTAATTCAATTTTTTGTAGCACGGCCAGTAACTCTTGCGGACCGAGGGAGGTATCTAGGCTTGCGACCGTGTTGATGTAGTTGGGGCCACTTGAATCGATGGGTGCACTTGCGTAGAGTGGCGCGACCTTCAGGAGCGTGAGAGCGGGTGTTGCAGCAAGCTCTCTTAAAGCGGCTTCTATGGTCTCGCGCGGATCCCCGAGATTTGCACCTAGGCCGATATACGAGCGTATGGGCATCGTGAGGACATCACTCTGGCGCGACGGAGTTGTCGGCGCGTTCGTCACTCGCGGCTGGACTGCGACGACGCCGACGACTTCGGCTGCGCGCTGCGGTCGTACTGGTCTCTTTGGGTAGTCGGCTCAGTTCTTCGAGTAACTCCGCGCGACCTGCGTCATCAGCGTTTGCGAGGTCCATCCACCATTGCGCCAACACACTATCAAATTGATGTGCAGCGGCTCGAAGTTGCAGAAAATCGACGGAAGCGCGAAACCGTGGCTGTTCAAACATACGCCAAATCGACTTAGGTAAGCGTTTCTCGAAGCGTGGCTGCATGAACCAGATCTCGCGCATGTCCGCGCTGAAGCGTTTTTGAATCGCGAGCTTTTCTGTTTGCTCATCTAAGACGGAGTCTGCCGCATCCATGAGGGCCTGAATGCTTGGCGTACCTGCTTGAATGCGCTTTTTCCAGCGAAGATCGACTTGATGCCATAACAGTGCTGCGAATAAAAAGCTTGGGCTGACGGTTTTTCCGCTGCGAATGCGATGATCAGTGCGCTCGAGTGCGAGTTCGATAAATTCTTCGCCACCAGGCTGTTCAAGTACGACGTCTAGCAGTGGCAAAATACCCTGATGCAAGCCGTCTTGCCGCAGTTGCTGTAGGCAGTCCATCGCATGGCCGCATGTCAACAGCTTAAGCATTTCGTCGAACAGGCGAGAGGCGGGGACGTTTTCAATGAGCTCGGCCATCGACTGCAGGGGCGCGCGCGTGTCTGGATGGATCGTGCCTTTTAATTTCACGGCAAAGCGCACGGCACGTAACATCCGCACGGGATCTTCGCGATAGCGTGTCCGAGGGTCGCCGATCATTTTGATCGAGCGTGCTTTTAGATCCTCGACGCCGTTGTGATAGTCGATGACCTCTTCTGTGGTGGGGTTGTAATACAGCGCATTGATTGTGAAGTCGCGCCTCGCCGCATCCTGCGCATGTGTTCCGAATTCATTGTCCCGCAGAATGCGACCATGATCGTCGGTCGCCTGCGACTCGGAGGCTGGGGCTCGGAAGGTTGAGGTTTCGATGATCTCTTGGCCGAAGACAACATGCACAAGTTGAAAGCGTCGACCAATAATGCGCGCACGGCGAAACAGAGGGCGAATTTGTTCGGGCGTCGCGTTTGTCGCGACATCGAAGTCTTTGGGTTCAAGGCCAACAATCAGGTCGCGTACGGCACCACCGACGATGTAGGCTTGAAACCCTTCATGTTGAAGGACCTCGCAGACTTTGATGGCGTGTCGTGAAACGTTGCGTCGGTCGATACCGTGTTTTGAACTCCCGATCCGGCGCATCGCCGGTGGCTGTTGGCCCAAGAGTTTGCCAACAAAGCGTTTGAGTGTATCGGTGATCATCAGGATTTTTTATCGGACAACTGAGTAAACAGGTTTAACACAGGCCAAGTACGTTCCTGGGCCACCGCTAACAATCCCGGACTCGGGTTGGTGGCGATCGGGTGAGTGACGACTTCTAATAAAGGGAGGTCGTTGGATGAATCGCTGTAAAAGTGCGAACTGTCAAAGTCTTGGAGCGTTTTCCCTAGGCTGGCGAGCCAACTTTGCACGCGAATCACTTTTCCGTGTTTAAAGCTTGGTATGCCCGCAATTTTTCCGGTGTAGCGTCCGGCTTTGTATTCAGGTTCGGTTGCAATCAGAGTCGGAATACCAAACGCCCGCGCAATCGGCGAGGTCACGAAGCTGTTTGTGGCGGTGACGACGGCGCACAGGTCGCCGGCGTGCAGGTGTTTTTCGACCAGAGCAATTGCTTGTGGTGTCATGGCGGGTCGAATGACTTGTTGCATGAATTCTTCGTGCCATGCCGCAAGCATGTGGGGCGGATGCGCCGCGAGCAGTCCAAGCATGAACTCGGCAGCTTGCTCGGCAGTAAGATCTCCTGCGTTATAGCGATCCATGAGCTCTTGGTTGCGCCGCAAGGCTTGAGCCGGATCTCCAGCACGACCGGTTTCGGCCATAAAGACGGCCCATTGGTAGTCGCTGTCCAAGGGCAGTAGGGTGTGGTCTAAATCGAAGAGCGCAAGTTTTTTAGAGGTCATGATTGCAGAAAGTCACGGTCAGCCAGCATCATGCGCACAAGGGGAACTGTAATCGTACGGTGCTTGGAGAGGGAGTAGCGGTCTAGTGCATCGATTAAAGCGAAGAGCTGACGGATGTCGCGTGAATAATGTGTCAGCATCCACTCCAGCACCTCGGACGAAAGCGGTAGGCCTTGCTTCTTGGCATACGCTGCGAGGGCTTCAGATTTATCGTTGTCAGACAGCGGTTCGAGACGAAAAACAAGGTCCCAGCCTAAACGGGTACGTAAGTCCTCGCGCAAAGACATCGATAGCGGTGCGCGGTCTCCGGTGACGATTAGGGCAAAAGCAGAGCTCGTGGAAGCCAACTCTCGCCATCGATTGTACAGGGCAAACACGGCAGCCTGTCGCGGTTCGTCCAGTTCTTGGATATCGTCCACGGCAATGACTTCGGCGACTTTCTCCAGGGTTGGATTCGTGGCTAAGGCCAGCATGGCGCTGGCCGAGGTGCCGGCACCGAGTAAAAGGGTGGGTCGAGCCCCGGCCGTTGCACGCAATAGATGGCTGCGCCCGGAGCCTGGAGGCCCCCATAAATACAGCGCACGTCCGCGTTCCAAGCCTGCCACGGCGGCTACGGCGGCTGCATTGCTACCCGGGACCGTCGCGGCAAGCGTCGGCCCTTGAGCGGGAATGATTTCCAGAAGTAACTGCCGACTCATCGACTCATCGTAAAATTGGTAAAAATGATGCTTCAAACCCCACAATTGTCACACAACAGCGACGTTTCCCCATGACTCAACCACAAGCCCCTCTGACTTACCGTGACGCCGGTGTCGATATTGACGCAGGTGATGCCCTTGTTGATCGCATTAAACCGATGGCGGCTCGCACCATGCGCGAGGGGGTTTTGGCTGGAATCGGTGGATTTGGAGCCTTATTTGAGGTGCCCAAACGCTACAAAGAGCCTGTACTCGTGTCCGGCACCGATGGTGTGGGTACCAAGTTGAAACTAGCCTTTGATTGGCAACGGCATGACACGGTTGGTATCGATCTGGTCGCCATGAGTGTGAACGATATTTTGGTGCAGGGAGCTGAGCCACTGTTTTTTCTGGACTATTTTGCTTGCGGCAAGCTCTCGGTCGATGTGGCAGCACAAGTGGTAGGCGGTATTGCACGAGGGTGTGAGTTGTCGGGTTGTGCCCTGATTGGTGGAGAAACCGCTGAAATGCCAGGAATGTATCCGGATGGCGAATACGACTTGGCTGGTTTTGCAGTGGGCGCTGTAGAAAAATCAGCGCTGATTGATGGCAAGTCGATTCAGCCGGGCGATGTGGTGCTGGGGTTGGCGTCCAGTGGCGCGCATTCCAACGGCTATTCCTTATTGCGCAAGATTTTGCAGCGTGCTGGAGCAAAACCAGAACAGGATTTCTTTGGGCAACCACTCGCAGACGTGGTGATGGCACCCACTCGCCTCTATGTGAAGCCGATGCTTGCCGTGTTGAAACAGTTTGGCGCCAAAGTAAAAGGCTTGGCGCACATCACGGGCGGTGGCTTGCTCGATAATGTGCCTCGTATCCTGCAACCAGGGTTGCAAGCGACGTTGCGGCGCGATGCATGGCAAATGCCCAAACTATTTACTTGGTTGCAACAGCAGGGAGGGGTCGCTGATACAGAGATGTATCGCGTCTTTAATTGTGGCGTTGGTATGGTCGTAGTTGTCAGCGCCGACGACGCGACAGCGATCAGCCAGGCCTTGGTTGCTCAAGGTGAGACCGTCTACGCTCTTGGTGTGATTCAAGGCTGTCAGGCAACCGACGCTCAGACCGTCGTGATCTAACGTTACATCACGCGACCCTACACTATTTGAGTAATGCGGCGACTTCCTGCACCACGGCATCGACTGTGGTGGGTACACACGCTTGAATCGCTTTTCGTTCTGGCAGGCTGCGCAGCCAGGTGAGCTGTCGCTTGGCGAGTTGTCGCGTCGCGGCGATCGCTTGTAGGCGTGCGGTCGGGAGATCGATTTCTCCCTCTAGTAGGCTCCAGAGTTGCCGATAGCCTACGCAGCGCACAGAAGGAAGATTCGTGTGCAAATCGCCGCGCGCGCGTAACTTTTGCACCTCTTGCAACAGTCCGGCCTCAAGCATCTGATCAAAACGCATTGCAATGGTTTGGTGCAGGACGCTTCTTTCAGCTGGTTCAAGGCTCAGCGTCAGTGTCTTGACGGGCGCGTCTTGCTGTGCCGGCGCATTGAGCAGCACCGACATCGGCGTACCCGTGATGTGCCAGATCTCTAGTGCGCGTTGAATGCGCTGACTGTCATTCTGTGACAGTCTCTTGGCGGTGTCTGGATCGATCTGCGCGAGCTCGGTATGCATCGCGGGCCAGCCAATCCTTGTGGCGCGCTGCTCAAGCTCGAGCCGAATATCGGGATCTGCGCTCGGTAAATCGTTGAGCCCCTCTCGCAGCGCTTTAAAGTAAAGCATCGTTCCACCCGCGAGCAAGGGTATGTTGCCGCGCGCGCGGATTTCTTGCACACAACGCAATGCATCACGACGAAAGGTCGCAGCCGAATACGCGTCGAGAGGATCTAAAATATCTAGCAGATGATGCGCAGTGCCGAGCTGCTCTGCGCGAGAAGGCTTTGCAGTGCCGATATCCATGCCACGATAAATAGTCGCTGAGTCGACATTGATCACTTCGACCGGCCAACGGGCAGCAATTGCGCGTGCGGCAGCGCTTTTCCCTGAGGCGGTAGGGCCCGCTAAACAGATCAATGTTGCTTCGAAGTCTTGGCTCATTGGCCGCGCAAAAAGAATTTGTCTAGCTCTGAAACATTCCAGTGAACCCAGGTGGGACGTCCATGGTTGCACTGGTCGGCGCGCTCAGTTTGTTCCATTTGTCGAAGTAAGGCATTCATCTCTTCGATCGTAAGTTGACGATTGGCACGTACCGCGCCATGGCAAGCCATTGTCGCAAGAAGAGTATTGCGTTGTTCGGTGAGCAGTCTACTTGCCCCGACCTGTTCGAGATCGCGCAGCACACCTCTGGCCAGCGCTTCGAGGTCCCCACGCGCAAGCAGCGCCGGCACTGAGCGCAGGGTGAGGGCTTGCGGTCCGGAGGCGGCCATTTCAAATCCTAGTGCAGCAAGTTGCTCGTAGCATTCTTCAGCCAGCGCAACCTCTTTGTCTGTCGCGCGAAATACGACAGGCACTAAAAGTGTTTGCTGTGGCATCGTTTGTGAGTCGAGTGCGTGCTTGAGTTGTTCGTAGACGACGCGTTCGTGTGCGGCGTGCATGTCAATCAGCGCGAGACCTGAGCGGGTCTGAGACAAAATATAGATGCCGTGCACCTGCGCCAGCGCACGCCCTAATGGCCAGGCGGGAGCGTCTTGGGCGGTGGGTTGATACAGTGCTTCCCAAGCGGGAAGTCCTCCGGAGATGCCTGTGGGCTCTCTGAGGTGTAGCGCGGATTGAGAGCCTTGTTGCCAAGTTGGGTTGTACGGCAAAGGAGTCGAGGAGAATGGCGCAGCAGAGTCGCGCGCTCCGTCACCAAGCGAGAGCGGGGACCATGGCTGCGTCGTTTGGCTGAGGCCGCCTACTGGGTTGATTTGGTGGGCACCCGCCGTACCGGATAGCGCTTGTGTCACGGCGTGCGAAACAAAGCGATGCACCGCACCTGTGTCGCGAAAGCGCACTTCGTGTTTGGCTGGATGTACGTTGACATCTACAGCGCTTGGGTCGATCTGTAAAAATAAAACAAACGCGGGTTGACGATCGCCGTGCAGCACGTCGGCGTAGGCACTGCGTATCGCGTGTGAGACGGTACGATCGCGCACGTGGCGACCATTCACAAAGAGAAATTGACGATCCGCACGTGCGCGTGCGGCAGCTGGACGCGTGAGGACGCCGAGTAAGGATATTGGACCGCTTTGAGCGTTGAGTTCGATGCCATGCTCGTTGAATTCATCGCCCAATACATCACTAATGCGTTTGAGTGCTGAGGCGGGTAACCATTGACGGACGGCGCGATCGTTATGAAAGACACGAAAACTTACTTCCGGAAATGCGAGCGCAATACGTTCGATCGCATCGATACAGTGACCGAACTCGGTTGGTTCTGCGCGAAGGAATTTGCGTCGTGCTGGTACGGCGTCAAATAGATACTTGACCTCTACGGTTGTCCCCTGCGCGCCAGCTGCGGCGACGGCTTTTGTGGTGCCGGGCTCCAAGCTCCAAGCGTGATCCGCATCGCGCGTGCGTGAAATAAGGGTGAGCTGAGAGACTGCTGCAATGGAGGCAAGCGCTTCACCTCGAAAGCCCATCGAGTGCACCGATTCAAGCTCATCCAGCGAGGTGATCTTGCTTGTTGCATGTCGCGTCAGGGCAAGCGATAGTTCATCTGAAGGAATCCCCATGCCGTCATCAATCACCGCGATCCGTCTGATGCCACCTGCTTCTAAGCGGATCTCAACAGATTGTGCCCCAGCGTCGACTGCGTTCTCGACGAGCTCTTTGAGCACGGAGGCGGGTCGCTCAATGACCTCGCCGGCCGCGATTTGGCTAATCAAGAGGTCTGGGAGGGCGCAAATGGGACGGCGGTTTGACATGGCGGGCGCAACAAACATGAAGCGCCTATTTTAGAGCTATGTCGAGGCCCCTGCGGTTAAAAACTAACGCGAGGCGATCAAATGTGGGTTTGTGACAAAGAAGCGATTGATACCACTGTGTAGTGCCTGTGCAAATTTATCTTGAGAACTTTGATTACGCAGTATGCGCTCTTCTTCGGGATTGCTAATAAAGGCAGTTTCGACCAAAACGGATGGCATATCTGGGGCTTTGAGCACCGCAAACCCCGCAAACTCGACTTGTGGTTTGTGCAAACGGTAGACGTTTTTGAGTTCGTCGAGCATTCGACTCGCCAGATTGGTGGAGTCTTTAATTTGAGCGGTAGTCGATAGGTCGAGCAAAATTTTTGCAACGTTTTGATTTTGTACGTTGAGGTTCACCCCGCCAATCAGGTCCGCGGCATTTTCTTTTTGTGCGAGCCAGCTTGCAGAGGTACTCGACGCGCCGCGGTCTGAGAGGACGTAGACGGAACTGCCTCCGGCGGTTGGACGAATGAAGGCGTCGGCGTGGATCGAAACAAATAGATCCGCTTTGACACGGCGAGCTTTCTCGACCCGTACGTGTAGGGGAACGAAGTAATCGCCATCACGGGTCAAATAGGCGCGCATGCCAGGCGTCGCATCGATGCGTGCTTTCAATTTCTGTGCAATGGATAGCACGACATCTTTTTCGTATGTGCCGCCTTTGCCGATTGCACCAGGGTCTTCGCCCCCATGTCCCGGGTCCAATGCAATCGTAATGGTGCGCCCGCGTCGATTATTTGGTTGTGGGGACACTTTGGCTTCAAGCGGGGGGGCAATGGAGTTTGGAATGACGGGCTTGGTCGCCATGCCGGTGCCCTTGTGGTTGCGTCCAATGTCTTCGAGAATACGCGCCAGCGGATCCTCTTCCATTTTCTGCGGATTCTTTTTAAGAAGAGCCGCCAGAGGGTCTTGCGCATTTTTTGGATACAAATCTAGAACGAGTCTGAACTTGTAATTGCCGGCGGGTTTGAGCGTAAAGACTTGTGGCGCGATGGACTGTTTTAAATCGAACACAATACGCACGACATTGGCACGGTTCTGCGCAACACGTAGCGAGCGAATGTAGGGATCGTCAGGCCGGACTTTGCGCACGAGCTCATTGAGTGCAGGGCTAACATCCATGCCTTGAATATCAACCACCATACGATGGGGATTTTCGAGTGTGAAATGCTCCGCGCGTAATTCGCTGTCGAGTTCGAGCGTGACGCGTGTGTATTCTTCTGCGGGCCAAGTGCGCACGGCAAGTAATTGCGCGGCCATGGCAATGCGAGGAATAACCGGCAGTAATAAAAGGGTTGTGGCGGCGCCCAGGAGGCGACGTCGGCTTAGCGCTCGAGTGTCTGACGGCTGATCGTCAGGAGAGGAGGCAAAGCGTTGATCCATGAAAGCCCTTTTTCTGAATACGCACTAAGTGTGGCTATGCGGCCTACTCCGGCATAACTGAGCTCAATCAACAAGTCTGGATCGCTCAATAAACTACCCGCGCGCTCTGGCCATTCAATCAAAATCAGCGCGTTGTTCTTAAAGAGATCGCGAAATCCAGCATCCAGCCAATCTGTGTTTTCGCTAAATCTATAAAAATCAAGATGATAGAAGTATAAGTTAGAAACTTTATAAGATTCAAGTAGTGCGTAACTTGGACTTTTAATTCTTCCGGAAATGTTGCATTGCCGCAAAAATGCACGAACTAGGGCGGTCTTACCTGCCCCTAAGTCACCTTTGAGATGAATGCGACCACCTGCAAAGGGTCCTGGCAGTAGTTTTCCTAGGGCATCGAGTTTCAGCGCCGCAGCAAGGTGGGCGAGCGCTTGACCTAACCTATCGGTCGCGTGCTCGTCGGGAAGCTCAAGGGTGAGTGTGGGTTGAGTCATGCGGTCTTAGGAGATGAGCGATAACCAAACTTCTGGTTTAACAACCAGCCGAAAATGACGATGAGAAAATCTGGCAAGACAAGCAATGCGGCGGACATGAAATAGGATTGCTCATGAGAGTTATCAATGGACTGAATGCTACTATTGTCTGGCAATGAGTGCACCCGAGTCCGCTGCAATTAGTGCTTTTATCGATGCCGTCTGGCTCGAAGACGGCCTGTCGAACAATACGCTTGCCGCGTATCGACGCGACTTAGCTGGTTTTGAGCAGTGGCTGCTGGCTGAGCGCGGACTGGATATCGATCGTGCGCGCGAGGGCGACCTGCAAACCTGGTTCGCGGCCAAGCATGCAGAAACAAAGCCGAGCACCGCGAATAGACGGCTTGCGACGCTGCGACGCTATTACCTGTGGGCGCTGCGTCATCAGCGTGTGTCGGCCGACCCTTGTTTGCAGCTTACGTCGGCGCGACAAGCCTTGCGGATTCCTAAGATCTTATCGGAAGCGCAGGTTGAGGCGTTATTAAAGCAGCCGCCGTTGCATACGCCGCGCGGCTTGCGCGACCGAGCAATGCTAGAGGTTCTTTACGCCACCGGCTTGCGGGTATCAGAGTTAGTCAGCCTAGCAGTCTTAGACGTGAGTCTGGGGGATGGCGTTGTGCGCGTCGTCCAAGGTAAGGGCGGTAAGGATCGTCTCGTACCGCTCGGTGCAGAGGCTGCGCACTGGATAACAACTTACTTAAAAGAGGCGCGGCCGTCCCTCATGGGGGCGCGGACGGCGGCCGCGCTGTTTGTGACGGCCCGAGCCGCCCCGATGACGCGTCAGTCGTTTTGGTTGTTGATTAAGAAATACGCGGTATTAGCGGGTGTTCATGCGCCGTTGTCCCCCCATGTATTGCGCCATGCGTTTGCCACGCATTTGCTCAATCACGGCGCGGATTTGCGGGTGGTGCAGATGTTGCTCGGGCACGCGGATATCTCGACGACGCAGATTTATACACACGTCGCCCGAGAGCGACTTAAATCGTTGCACGCGCAGCATCACCCGAGAGGCTGATCAGGGCGCTCCTTGCTAAACTAGGGCTTCGCCGCCGTAACTCAGTGGATAGAGTACCTTCCTCCTAAGAAGGGAGTCGGACGTTCGATTCGTCTCGGCGGCGCCATTTGTATTCTTTTTGAGTTCATCACCATGACGCAACACGCAGACGAACGTAACCCCGGTTTGCTAGATAATCCGTTAGCGCTCCGAACGATCGTGTTGGGCACTTTAATTGTGTTGCTTGCAATGGGCATACGAGCCACGATTGGGTTGTTTGTCCAGCCGGTGGGACTTGATCGGGGTTGGGAGCGCGAAGTTTTTTCGATGGCGTTTGCGATACAGAATTTAATGTGGGGCTTTGGCGCAATTGGTGCCGGCATGATGGCGGATCGTTTCGGTTCGGGCAGAACGATTGCAATGTGCGTGGTGTTTTACGCGGTGGGCTTGCTAGGCACTCGTTTTTCTTCAACTGAGCTTGAATTCTATTTGAGTGCCGGGATGTTAATTGGACTCGGTCAGGCAGGCACGACCTTTGCGGTGATTTTGCCCGTCATTGCGCGCACGGTTTCCTTGTCATCGCGCAGCACGGCAATGGGAATTGCAAGCGCGGGGGGATCATTAGGACAATTTCTGGTGGTACCGACCGGCCAACTATTGATCGATTCTCTTGATTGGACCGGAGCGTATCTCGTGCTTTCTATGGTGCTTGCAGCGACACTGCCCTTGGCGTGGTTTTTGCGAGGCAAGCCGGGAGCAAGCGCGGGTCCGCAGCAGTCAATGTTCTCGGCAATCGGGCAGGCGTTAAAGCATCCGACCTTTCACTTTTTGTTTTGGGGCTATTTTGTTTGTGGTTTTCATACGGCCTTTATTACCTTGCATTTGCCAGCATTTGTCGTGGACAACGGGTTGAACGCAAGTACGGGTGCGTTTGCAATCGGCCTGATTGGCTTGTTTAACGTGTTCGGTTCGTTTATGGCGGGTAAGCTCGGTGGGACACACAGCAAAAAGAATTTACTCGCTGGCTTGTATGCGCTGCGTGCGGTGGGTCTCATCTGGATTCTCGCGATGCCGACGTCTCCTTGGGTGGTCTATGTGTTTGCTGCGTGGATGGGCGTGTTCTGGCTCGGTACTGTTCCGCTGACGTTAGGATTGATCGGGCAGATTTATGGTTTGCGTTTTGCTGCAACCTTGTCCGGTATGGTTTTCTTGGGACATCAGCTTGGAAGTTTTACAGGCGTTTGGCTGGGTGGTCGGGTGCAGGCCGTGACGGGAAGTTATGATTTGGTGTGGTGGCTCGGGATTTTGTTGTCCTTAATGGCCGCGGCCTTATGCCTGCCTGTTCGTGAAACGCCGATTAATGCGCAACAACTCGCTAAAGTCGCTTAATCCTCTTAGGGTGTTATGCAAACACGTGTCAAGCAACGGTTGATGTGGGTAGCGGGGGGCGCACTGCTCTGCGTTGTTCTTGTTGCCGGTCTTGTCGGTTACACGACGCCGGGCATGCGTTTGAACTGGGAAAGTATTGCCGCGCTATGCGGTTTCTGATCAGCGTCTCATGCAGACCTTGACCCAATATCCTTTCGTGCATGCTTCGAACCTTGGCACGCATGCGGCCAAAGATGTTTCTGTTTTGACGGTAAACAACCGGTTGGCCCGACGATTAATTCAGTTACTGGCGCAGCAGCAGATAGCGCGCGGGAAACTTGTTGCTGAAATGCCAGAGATCATGCCCTGGTCGGGGTGGGTGACGCATCAATTAAATCGTGCAGGCTTTGAGGAGTCTTTGCGAGCACACGCGCGACAGCTCGATGGATTTGAAGCGCAACTTCTGTGGGCGCAAGTCATTGAGCGGGTGGAGGGTGATGGTGCCTTGCTTGATGTCTATCAAGCTGCGGCCATGGCCCTTGCGGCGGACCAGTTGATCGAAGAGTGGCAGATCAAGGTTTTTGATCACGAACATACTGAAGAATATGACCGCTTTCGCCAGTGGCGTGACGCCTACCGCGAGCGGTTACATGCGCTGGATGCACTCGATACAACTAGCGCACTGACGCGTTTGATTCAACATATTGAGAACGGCTTACCATTGCCGGCTCAGATTATTCTTGCAGGCTTCACCGAGATATCGCCAAGAATGGGGATGTTGCTCGAGGCGCTGGTCGCGCGTGGAGTCGTGGTTTCAACACTTGTCGAAGAGTTGGCGCAAGCATCCGATGTCACGCGCGTCGAGGCGGCGACTGCTCAGGCCGAGTGGTCGGCGGCTGCGAACTGGGCGCGTTCGCAGCTCGATCATCGACCAGAGGGGCGTTTTGCAATCATTGCCGTCTCGCTGGATGTGCAGGCGCCCTTTGCGCGTCGGGTTCTTGAGCAGAGCTTGGGCGACACCAACGGTGCCAGCGTGCACGCCTTTAACGTTGCGGTGGCACGACCGTTGTCTGATTGGGCTGTATGCCGTGCCGCTATCGCATGGCTGCGCACCTTCGTGCTCATGAAAGAGCAGCTCGGTGCATCGCCCGCAGATCTTGGTGCAGCATTGTTGTCGGGATACTGTGCAGGGCACAGCACCGAGCAGGGTGCGCGCGCGATGATTGATGCAGGTTGGCGTGAGTGGCAGGTGAGTCATGTTTCTCTTGGGTCATGGACTTCGGCAATTGAGCCTTTGCATCAGCTATCGCCGGCCTGGCAACGTGCATGGCAGGATTGGCAGGCTCTACCCCGTAGCACTGCCTTGCATCGGTGGTCTGGCGTGTTTAGGGCGACGCTGGCTACGCTGGGTTTTCCCGGCCGCGGCGCGCAGAGTTCCGCGATGTATCAAGTCCTCGAAGCATTCGACGCCTTGCTCGAACGTTTTGAATCGTTGAGCGCACTGTTTCAACAGATACCATCGTCCGAGGCCTTAAGCATTCTTGGTCGCGTAGCGCGCGCAACGATGTTTCAGCCGCAGCGTGATCCGACGGCGCGTCTCGATGTATTGGGTCTGCTTGAGGCAGAAGGAGGGCAGTGGGACGGTGTGTGGATGCTTGGTTTAACCGACGAGGTATTACCTGCCGCGACAAAACCTAATCCACTGATCCCGATGGCGGCACTGCGTCGCGCGCAGGCGCCTCGCGCAACACCCGAGCGCGAGAGCCAATGGGCGCAGCAGATTTTTGCCAATCTGTGCAAGGTGGCGCCAGCGGCCACGGTCAGTGCCCCGCGTTTTGAGGGTGAGCGAGAACTTCGCCCTTCACCGTTGATACAGGTGCTTACCCCTGAGGAGACGGCCACAGATCAGACGAGCGAGTCCCTGGTGCGCCGGCAGGCCACTGACCTAGAGTCATGGCGAGATGACCAAGGCCCACCCCTTGCGGCGGGTGAAAAGGTGCGAGGCGGGGTATCTGTGTTGGAAACACAGGCCATCAATCCGTTATGGGCTTTTTTTCGCTATCGCTTAGGTCTGAAGGGTTTGCCTGCCTATGGCGATCTTCCACAAATGGCCCTACGCGGAAAGTTTCTGCATGGCGTGATGGAGCGGGTGTGGGAAGCATTGCGTGACCAGAGCAGCTTAAAGGTGGCGATTGAGACCTCTGCACTTTTGCCGCAACTTGAAAAAATTGTGCTTGCGGTCGCGAGCCAGGAGCTCAACGCCTTCGATACTGCCTTGCGTGATTTGGAAGTCAGGCGCGCAATGGAAGTTGTTCACGATTGGTTGCTCGTTGAGGCGGGTCGTGCGCCCTTCGTTGTGCAAGAAATTGAGCAAAAGCGTGAACTCAATATCAAGGGCTTGCTGCTGGATGTTCGGTTGGATCGTCTAGACCATCTTGTCTCTGAAGATAAGGGTGACGGGATCAAGCATCTCGCAGTGATCGATTACAAAACCGGTCGGTCTTTTCCCACGGTCCTAAGTGATTGGGAAGGCGCGCGTCCCGTTAACCTGCAGGTGCCTGTCTATGCCGCCTTGCTCGGCGCCGAAGGCACGGGCAGCAGCGACGTGCGGGACCGTATCGGCGCCCTCATGTTGGTGCGTTTACATACCAGAGGATGCGCGGCGCTCGGGCTTGTTGAGCATGATGATCTCGGCTTGAGCGGATTAAAGACACTCGCCAAAGCAAAGTATCCCGATGCGGATTGGTCGTACATGCTCTCGCGCCTGAGTGCCGTTATCGATATGCTGGCTCAAGAGTTTGTGCAGGGGCACGCACTCAATCAGTCGTGGAAAGGAGCGGATCTCACGTTTTGCGACATATTGCCTTTGCTGAGGTATTACGATCAAGGTGAGGAAGACGCCCAGGGAGACAGCGATGACGACGCCTGAGCGCAAGCCCTCAGACGCAGCGATCCGCCTCAGGGCCGTTGATCCGCGTCGTTCCTTTTTGGTACAAGCGCCTGCGGGCTCTGGAAAAACAGAATTATTGACCGATCGCATCCTCGCCTTGCTCGCAACCGTTAGGCGGCCCGAGGATATCGTTGCGATCACCTTCACTCGTAAGGCTGCCTCTGAGATGCATGATCGGGTGCTGAAAAAACTATCAGCCGCGATGGTATTGGACCCCCCTCCCGACGCGGAGCATGATCGGCGCAGTTGGTTGCTTGCGCGGGCAGCACTCGAGCGCGACAAGGAGTTCGGTTGGAACTTGCTTGACTATCCTGCACGCTTGGCGATACGAACGATCGATTCGTTCTGTTCCGGCTTGGTTCGCAGCATGCCTTGGCTATCATCGATGGGTGGGGTGCCGGGTGTCGCGGAGGACCCAGAGGTGCACTATCAGGCCGCTGCCCGAGCAACCATCGCAATGGCGGGCCAGGAGCAAGGCGTTAGGCGGTTACTGGAGCACATGGATTTGGATGTGCAGGCAACCTGCGACGCGTTGGCCGGAATGCTTGCGCAGCGAGACCAATGGTTGTCCTTGCTCCAAGAGGGCGACGATCGTTTGCTCTTGGAAGAAAATTTTGAGCAAACCGTTACGCAACAACTTGAGCGATTGCTTAACGCAATGCCAGCGGGATGGTCACAAGAGCTCGCACCTTTAGCTCGCATTGCCGCAGACAATTTAATGCAGAATACGCCTGACCATCCCGTGTGCGCATTATTGGATTGGGAGGGAGAGCCTTTAGAGGCCAATGCCATCGAGCTCAGTCGTTGGCGAGGGTTGGCAGCGTTATTGCTGACCTCAGGTAATAAAACGGTGCGCGCGCAGATCAATGTGAAGATCGGTTTTCCTGCGAGTCCTGCTTTCGCGCCGGTAAAACAAGCGTTTGCGCAGTGGCTAGACCGGTTCCGTGGTGAACCCGCGCTAGAGTGGGTCGAACGCTTGGGCGAGATCAGCGATACGCCTTATCCTGAGTTCAGTGAAGATCAATGGGCCATCTTGCAGGCGCAATTGCAATGTCTGCGTTTGGCTGCGGGCCAATTAACACTGCAATTCATGAGTGCGGGTGAGGTCGATTTCACTGAAATCGCCAGAAGAGCGGATCTCGCGTTGGGTCGGGTCGATCAACCGAGTGAGTTACTCCTTCGACTCGACGCAAATATTCAGCACTTATTAATCGACGAGTTTCAAGACACCAGCCAATCGCAAATCCAATTAATTGAGAAGATCACTGCGGGTTGGCAGCCTGACGATGGGCGAACGGTTTTCTTCGTCGGTGATCCGATG
>CANFEI010000002.1 GCA_947445495.1 Alcaligenaceae bacterium | reverse complement strand
GGACAGGGTATTTTTGGGGTGGAGCTCTTTGTGTCGGGGGACCAAGTTTGGTTCTCTGAGGTGAGCCCTCGCCCACACGACACAGGCTTGGTGACGCTTGTGACGCAACGCCAAAGCGAGTTTGAACTGCATGCACGCGCGCTACTCGGGTTGCCCGTCGATACAGCCTTGAGTGCACCGGGGGCAAGCAGCGTAATTTATGGAGGAGTCGAGGCGCATGGGATTGGCTTTGACGGCGTAGCGGCCGCGCTGGCCGAGCCGGGCACCGATGTGCGGCTCTTCGGTAAGCCTGAGTCCTTTGTTAAGCGACGGATGGGGGTTGCGCTGGCGCAAGACCGTACGACCGACGAGGCGCGTGCCAAAGCGTTGCGTGTGTCGCGCGCGGTTAAGATCCGACCCGCTTGAAATATATTCCTTAACTAGGCGTGTGTCGGTACAGGCTTAGCGTATTCTTTGTTTTGTTTACATGTATGCGGAGAATCGTTCGATGAATACCCCGATTCCATATCAGGATCCAATAGAGCTTGTGCGCAGCCTGATCCGCAACGTACCTGACTGGCCGAAGCCCGGCGTCATGTTTCGTGACATTACTCCCCTGCTGCAAGACCCGCGCGCTTTTCGTGCGCTGATTGATATCTTTGTTTACCGCCACATGCGCCACAAGCTCGACGTGGTGGTCGGTATCGACGCGCGGGGATTTATTTTTGGTAGCGCGCTTGCCTACGCATTAGGCGTCGGTTTTGTTCCGGTTCGTAAGCAGGGCAAACTGCCTTATAAGACCGTCTCAGCGGCATACACGCTTGAGTACGGCGATGCGGTCGTTGAGGTGCATCAAGATGCCGTCAAGCCTGGGCAGCGCGTGTTGCTTGTGGATGACCTGGTTGCGACGGGTGGCACGATGCTCGCCGCCGTTAAGTTGCTACAACAGTTGGGCAGTAATGTGGTTGAGGCGGCTGCCATCGTGGATCTTCCCGACTTGGGCGGGTCCTCCCTGATCGCGAAAACAGACACACCGTTCTTTAGCGTATGCACGTTCTAGGCGCGCAGCTTGATTGACACGCGCAGCGCTGCGTCAGATGTTCACAGAAATAGCTTGTAGGCGGGATTCTCCGTTTCATTCCAGTGTGGATAGCCCACTTCGTCCAGAAAGGCTTTGAAGTCTTTTTTGCTACCTGCAGGCACTTGAATCCCAATTAAGACCTGACCGTAATCTGCGCCTTGGTTACGGTAGTGAAAAAGGCTGATGTTCCAGTCTGGTTTCATCGCTTGCAGAAAGCGCATCAGCGCCCCTGGCCTTTCTGGAAACTCAAAGCGGTAGAGCAGTTCGTGCTGCGCCAGGCCCGACCGACCACCCACCATGTGACGCAAGTGCGTTTTTGACATTTCGTCATCGGTTAGATCAAGCGTATTGAAGCCGTGTTTGCGAAAACTGTTCGCAATGCGCACCGGTTCGCTTGAGTTGGATACTTGAATCCCAACAAAAACGTAGGCCGAGGTTGAGTCTGAAATGCGGTAGTTGAACTCCGTCACATTGCGGTGACCGACTAGCTCGCAGAACGCGCGAAAACTCCCACGTTGTTCGGGCAGCGTCACTGCAAAAATCGCCTCGCGCTCTTCGCCAACCTCGGCGCGTTCGGCGACGAACCGCAGGCGGTCGAAGTTCATGTTGGCACCGCACGCGATCGCCACCAATGTCTTGCCTTTGAGTTTATGTTCACTCGCGTATTGTTTCGCCCCGGCAATGGCAAGCGCGCCGGCAGGCTCAAGCACGCTGCGGGTGTCCTGAAAGACGTCTTTAATGGCCGCGCATATCCCGTCGGTGTCGACGACAACATAGTCATCGACGTATTCGCGGGCCAGTCGAAAGGTTTCGACTCCGACTTGTTTGACAGCGGTCCCGTCCGAGAAAAGCCCGACTTCATTGAGCATCACGCGCCGACCCGCCCGCACGCTACGCAACATCGCATCGGAGTCGACCGTTTGTACGCCGATGATTTTGATGTCAGGACGCAGTTGTTTGGCGTAGGCTGCGACCCCACTGATGAGACCCCCGCCTCCGACCGCGACAAAGATGGCATCGATGGGGCCCGGGTGCTGGCGCAAGATCTCCATGCCGACGGTCCCTTGGCCTGCGATTACATCCGGATCGTCGAAGGGGTGCACGAAGGTCAGATGATGTTTTTTTTCTAGCGTTAAGGCATGCGCGTAGGCATCACTGAAGCTGTCTCCCTCGAGGATGACTTCGCCCCCCAGTGCTTTAACGGCCTCAATCTTGACCTCGGGTGTGGTGGTGGGCATCACGATGACGGCTTTGCAGCCAAGCCGGCGCGCGGATAGTGCAACGCCTTGCGCATGATTTCCCGCTGAGGCGGCGATTACGCCGCGAGACAGCGCCGCCTTCGGGAGGTGCGCCATTTTGTTGTAGGCTCCCCGTAGTTTGAAGCTAAAAACGGATTGTGTGTCTTCCCGTTTGAGCAAAACGGTGTTGCCGATGCGTGCGGAGAGTTGGGGGGCTAGGTCGAGAGAGGTTTCGACCGCGACGTCATACACTTTGCTCGTGAGGATGCGCTTAAGATAATCGGTGTTCATAGTTTCCTGGCCGTGCGTGCTGCAATGCCGCAATTATCTCACGCCCAGGCTAAAATTTTCTTACTTTTCGGTGGAGTTTGCTCTGAACGAACTATTACGTGAATTATTGGGTTGGTTGTCTTTGCCGGAGGTCGGCTTGCCAACTCTTTTTATTGTGGGTTTGTTGGCAGCCACAATCTTGCCAGTGGGTTCCGAGCCCGTATTGCTTGCGTATCTGGCAAGTGCACCGACCCTGTTTTGGCCGGCGATCTTTGTCGCGACGGCCGGCAACACCTTAGGGGGCGTGGTGAGCTATTGGATGGGGGCGGGCGCTCATGGCGCGTATGGTCGCTGGCGTGCAAAACAAAATACTGACTCCAGCCCCAAAGGGGTTGGGCATCAAGCGGAACGCTGGATTCGTCGACTCGGCCCAGCAGGACTATTTTTTGCATGGCTACCGGTCATTGGCGATCCGTTGTGTCTGGTTGCTGGGTGGTTGCGCTTGTCTTTCTGGCCGTGTGTGGCCTGGATGGCGCTAGGTAAGTTTTTAAGATACGTGGCGATTTCTTGGGCACTGACGCTCGCGTTAGCGCCTAACTAAAGGCCCTGACTCCTCGCACTTCTATGTCGATCCGAGCGGAAGGGTTATTCGAGCAAGCCTCATACGATGCCTTAAAATGACTTTTTAGGGCTTGAACCTATTTTTTTATGAATGCCCCTCTCGATAGCCGCCTGCTAAAAGTCATGCCTGCGTCGGACTCCCAGTCCCGTTTGCGTGAAATCCCCTACAACTACACGTCGTTTTCAGACCGTGAGGTTGTCTGCCGCTTGCTCGGTGAAGACGCTTGGGCGCTTTTGTCGGATTTGCGCGGTGAACGCCGCACGGGCCGCTCGGCGCGCATGCTGTACGAGGTCTTGGGCGATATCTGGGTGGTGCGGCGTAACCCGTACCTGCAGGATGACCTGCTCGATAACCCGAAGCGACGCAAATTACTCGTGGAGGCGCTTGAACATCGCCTCAAGGAAATTGATCAGCGCCGCGCAGACGACGATACCGTACGTGACGAAAAGGTTGCTAGTCTGTTGACGCGTGCGCACGACGCTGTGCGTGACTTCGCTGCAGAGTTTGAGCGTATTGGTCAGTTGCGCAAACAAGTGCTCAAGGTGCTTGGCAAACAGACGGCGCGCGACAACATTAAATTTGATGGTATGTCGCGGGTCGCGCATGTCACCGACGCAACAGACTGGCGCGTCGAGTATCCATTTGTGGTGCTGGCACCCGATACCGAAGAAGAAATTGCTGCAATGGTGCGGGCGTGTATTGAGCTAGGCCTCACGATCGTGCCGCGCGGAGGTGGCACGGGGTATACCGGTGGCGCTATCCCGCTGACCTGGCGCTCTGCTGTCATCAATACTGAAAAGCTCGATACGCTTGGCCCGGTCGAAATCGGGCCACTGCCTGGGGTGTCGAATCCTGTCGCGACGGTCAGAGCGGGTGCGGGTGTTGTCACGCGCCGCGTGTCCGATATTGCGGATGAAAACGGCTTGGTCTTTGCCGTCGACCCCACCTCCGCGGATGCGTCTTGTGTGGGCGGCAATGTCGCCATGAACGCTGGCGGCAAAAAAGCTGTGCTGTGGGGCACGGCCTTGGATAACCTTGCCTGGTGGAGGATGGTTGATCCGCAGGGCAACTGGGTTGATGTCACGCGTCTTGATCACAATCTGGGCAAAATCCACGAAGCAGGTCTCGTGCGGTTTGAGTTGAAGTGGTCCGACGGTACTGCCGCGGCCGGTGCATCGGTATTGCGCACAGAGATCCTTGAAATCGACGGCGCGAAATTTCGCAAAGTGGGCCTGGGGAAAGATGTCACCGACAAATTTTTGGCGGGTCTGCCTGGCGTACAGAAAGAAGGTTGCGATGGCTTGATCACGGCGGCGCGTTGGGTGTTGCACCGCATGCCCAGCCATACGCGTACAGTTTGCCTCGAGTTTTTTGGTCAGGCTCGGGATGCGATCCCCTCAATCGTTGAAATCAAAGATTATCTCGATACACGAGGTCGTGCGCAGGGCGCGTTGCTTGCCGGCCTAGAGCATCTGGACGACCGTTATCTGCGTGCGGTGGGGTATTCCACCAAGAGTAAGCGCGGCGTATTGCCCAAGATGGTTCTGATTGGTGACATTGTCGGCGACGATGACGCGGCAGTCGCTGCCGCAACCAGTGAAGTCGTCCGTCTGGCCAATACGCGCCATGGCGAAGGCTTCATCGCAGTCAGTGCCGAGGCGCGCAAGAAGTTTTGGCTTGACCGCGCGCGCACAGCGGCGATTGCTCGGCATACGAACGCGTTCAAGATTAACGAAGACGTCGTGATTCCGCTGGAGCGAATGGGCGAGTATACGGATCATATCGAGCGCATCAACATCGAACTATCGACGCGCAATAAACTGAAGCTGTTAGATGCTTTGCAGTCAGCGCTTGATGGTGATCTGGCGATTGCCAAACTTGATCGTGCAAGCGAAGAGGGTGCCTCGCTCGAAGAAGCGCTGGACGAGCGTCGTCGACGCGCGACCGAAATGATTGCGCTTGTGCGGGCAAGGTGGTTGTGGGTGCTCGAACATCTTGATCTGCCACTCGCCGAAGGGCTATCGTCTATCGTTGGTCATGGCCTTTCAGAACTAAAGCCCGCGCTGGACGAGCGGTTGGCGCGACAGCCTCAAGCACGGGTGTTTGAGATCGTGCAGGATCACACGCTACGCATTTCCTGGAAAAAAGAAGTTAAAGCGGAACTCGAGGGTTTGTTTGGGGGCAGTGACTTTGCGCCGGTATTGACACAAATGCAGACTGTGCATGATCGCGTGCTCAAGAGTCGCGTGTTCATCGCTTTGCATATGCATGCCGGGGATGGCAATGTGCATACCAACATCCCAGTTAACTCTGACGATTATGAGATGCTGCGCGAGGCCAACGAGGCAGTCGCTCGGATCATGCAAATTGCACGTGATCTAGACGGCGTTATTTCAGGCGAGCACGGCATTGGCCTGACGAAATATGAGTTTCTGACCGAAGCGGAGCTTGCCCCGTTTCAGAACTACAAACGCCAGGTCGACCCGCACAATCACTTCAACGCCGGCAAACTGATGCCAGGTGCTGATCTGCGCCATGCCTGGACGCCGAGCTTCGGTTTGATGTCGCATGAGTCGATCATCATGCAGCAAAGTGAGATCGGTGCAATCAGCAATTCGATTAAAGACTGTTTGCGTTGTGGCAAATGCAAGCCGGTCTGTGCGACCCACGTCCCGCGGGCGAATCTGCTGTATTCGCCGCGCGACAAAATTCTTGCCACGTCGCTGCTGATTGAAGCATTTTTATACGAAGAGCAAACCCGACGGGGCATCAGTCTCAAGCATTGGGAAGAGTTCGAGGACGTTGCGGATCACTGTACGATTTGTCATAAGTGCTACAACCCGTGTCCAGTAGACATCGACTTCGGCGACGTCTCCATGAACATGCGCGCCTTGTTGCGGCGCATGGGGCGTAAGTCCTTTAATCCCGTCACGTCGGCTGCGATGTTTTTCTTGAATGCAAAAGATCCCGCCACGATCAATGCGACCCGTCAGGCGATGGTGGGGGTGGGGTACAAGTTACAACGCGTCGCGCATGACGTGCTCGCCAAGTTCGCGCGCAAGCAGACGGCTAAACCCCCGGCAACGGTGGGTAAGCCACCGCTTCGCGAACAGGTTGTGCACTTTATCAATAAGAAGATGCCGGGCGGCTTGCCAAAACAAACCGCGCGCAAATTGCTTGACATCGAAGATGCGGATTATGTGCCGATTATTCGTCAGCCGAGCGCACCCGCCGATACCGAAGCTGTCTTTTATTTTCCAGGTTGTGGCTCTGAGCGTTTGTTTTCGCAGGTTGGCTTGGCGACTCAGGCAATGCTTTGGCATGCGGGGGTTCAAACGGTGCTACCGCCAGGGTATCTGTGCTGTGGGTACCCGCAGCGCGGCAATGGCATGAACGACAAAGCCGAACAAATCATCACGGATAACCGTGTGTTGTTCCATCGCGTGGCCAACACCTTGAACTACCTTGACATCAAGACGGTCGTCGTCAGCTGCGGTACGTGCTATGACCAGCTCTCGGGCTATGAGTTTGAAAAGATCTTTCCTGGTTGTCGCTTGATCGACATCCACGAATATCTTCTTGAAAAAGGCATCAAATTAGAGGGCGTTCAGGGCACGCGATACATGTATCACGATCCCTGTCACACGCCCATGAAATTGCAAGATCCAATGAAGACGGTTCGTTCGTTGGTCGGCGATAGTACGATTAAGACGGAGCGCTGTTGTGGCGAGTCAGGTACGCTGGCCGTGACGCGTCCCGATATTTCAACCCAAGTTCGGTTTCGCAAAGAAGAAGAACTCGAGAAAAACACCGCAACCTTGCGTAAAGATGGCTTTGACGGGGACATCAAGATGTTGACGTCTTGTCCGTCGTGTATGCAAGGATTGTCACGCTTTGAGGCGGATAGCGGTGCTAAAGCGGACTATATCGTGGTCGAAATGGCACGCCACATACTGGGCCCCGACTGGCTTGAGGACTATGTCAAAAAAGCCAATAACGGGGGGATCGAGCGCGTACTGGTGTAAGCGCTCGTCTTAATGGCTGTCAGGGCTGCTATCAAGCGCCGACTTCAATCCCTTCGGCCTGCAGTGCTGCACGAATGGCTTTGGCAAAGGTCACCGCGCCTGGTTGGTCGCCGTGAATACAAAGCGTATCAGCACGCACTTTTACAATGCTCCCATCGTTGGCGGTCAAGGTGCTCGTCTTGACCATTTGCAACACTTGCTTGATTGACACCTGCACATCTTCGATCATTGCGCCTGGCTTATTGCGGGGACTCAAGGTGCCGTCAGGCATGTAGTTCCTGTCGCCAAACACTTCGCTGGCGACTTGAACGCCGACGGACTCGGCGACGCGGACCATCGGACTGCTGGCCAAAACAAAGAACACCAGATTTTTGTCGACGTCATAGGTGGCTTGCGCAAGTGCGCGGGCAAGCCCTTCGTCTTTAACGGCCATGTTGTAGAGTTGTCCGTGCGCTTTGACGTGGCGCAGCTTGGCGCCTTGCGATGCCGCCACCGCAGCGAGAGCACCGATCTGCACCACCATCATGTCGTAGGCCTCCTGGTCGGTAATCGCCATATTGCGACGACCAAAGCCTTGTAGATCTGGCAAGCCAGGGTGCGCGCCGAGTGAGACGCCATGCTTGAGCGCTGAGGCGACCGTCTTGCGCATGGTGGCGGGATCCCCCCCATGAAATCCGCACGCGATGTTGGCAGAGGAGACGTAAGGCATGATGCCGTCGTCGTTGCCCATTTTCCAGGCGCCGAAGCTTTCGCCCATATCGCAATTCAAGTCAATTCGCAGTGTCATGTGGTGTCCCCTCAATGATGAAGAAGTAAATCTCGTATCGGTTGTAATGTTTGTGCGAGTGCATGCCACGCGCGCTCGCGCGCCGCATCTAGCTCTTGTGCACGCTCTAGCGTGATGGCTTCAAACTGTAACGCATCGCCGGGTGCGCACTGCGCCAACCGAGGCAAGTCGACCGTGGCGACGTAGGCCATTTTGGGATAGCCGCCTGTTGTTTGTCGGTCCGCCATCAAAATGATGGGCTGGCCTCCTGCTGGAACTTGAATGGTGCCGAACGTGGTGGCTTCAGATAGCAACTGTCGTGGCGTGGTCATCAAGAGGGGCGTGCCGCTCAGACGATATCCCATGCGCTCGGAGTCCGGGCTGACACGAAACGTTTCTGTCAGGAGCGCCAAGCAACTTTCCGGGGTGAACTCATTCCATAGCGCACTTTTAATTAACCGAATACGCTGGCGAGAGGAGTCCGCGATCGCGGACGGCAAATAAATTTTGATTGACCAGAGTTCCATGGCGAGAGCCTCTAAGCCTTTGGTGGCGAGTGGTCTTACAAACGGGATCTCGTCACCTTTCTGCAGTGCCCGCCCCTGCCAGCCACCGAAGTGGCTACGAAGATAGGTGCTTGTGCTGCCGAGTACGGGAGTCAGTGCAAAGCCGCCATGCACCGCGAGATAACAACGTGTGCCATGCTTGCGGGGGCCAAAGGCCAAGGTATCGTTCGGGCGGACGATGATGGGACGATTTAACGCCACGGCTTGGCCGTTCAGCGTGGCGCTTAAGTCGCCACCACTCAAGGCGATGCAGCCGGGTTGTTGGAACTGCAGCGTTGGGCCGGTGAGCGTGATCTCTAAGCTTGCGGTTTGAGCATCATTACCAACCAACATATTCGCTAAATGGTGCGCGCGCTGATCCATCGCTCCCACAACCGAAATGCCGAGAGGCTGCTGTCCGTGCCGACCCGCATCCTGAAAGCTAGAGAGCATGCCTGGCTTGATGACGACAATACTCATGGTCGTTTCCCATCAATTTCAGCGGCGAGGCGATCGAACTCGTTTTGGTCGATCGGGACGAATTCAATTTTGTCACCTGGCAACAGCAATGACGGTTGCTCTCGAGCAAGATCAAACAGTCGCAGGGGGGTCGCACCCAGGATATGCCAGCCACCCGGCAGCCGCTCTGGATAAATTGTCGACTGGCGGTTGGCAATGGCGACCGAGCCGCGTGGCACCACGGTGCGTGGGACATCTCGTCTGGGGATCGCAAAAATTTCGTCGTGGATACCGATGTAAGGATTCCCAGGCGAGAAGCCTAGTGAAAAGACCATGGTGTCTGAGGCACTGTGTTTTGCGATCACCTCGTCTTCGGTCAGGCCTGTGCGCTTGGCAACGTCGCTGAGGTCTGGTCCGTGCACGCCGCCGTAACAGACGGGGATTTCGATCAGGCGTGAGGAAGCGTTTGCGGGTAGTAACGCACCGCTCAGGACACGCTTGACCTCGCGTGACAGGCTCGCGAACGTGACAGGCTGTTCTTGTGCGCCGGGCGAGTAAAACAACGCAACCGCGGTGTAGGAAGGCACGATGTCGGAAACGCCGGCGAGTTCGGCCGCGCGCAAGGTGGCGGCTGCACTGAGGCACATGAGGCCTGTTTCGGCACGAATGTCTTGGCCAAAATCCAGACTCAGGCACCGGTCGCCCTGGGGGCGTATCGTAAACACAGGTCCGTTCATGCTGGGGCGTGGTGAGTGCGCAAGAGATATCGGTTGCCGATTGGGTTTTGTACGGAATATCAGGCGACGAAATTAAGCCGAAGCGACTAGAATAGTACTTGCAATTTTTTAAGCGAAGATCAATGCCCGACGATAAAACCCACTTTGGTTTCCAGACCGTTGCCGAATCCGAAAAGGCGGGCAAAGTCGCGCAGGTATTTCATTCGGTCGCGGCGCGCTATGACGTGATGAACGATCTCATGTCGGCCGGGCTGCATCGCGTCTGGAAGGCCTTTACCATTGGCCGGGCGGCTGTTAGACCCGGGATGAAGGTGCTCGACATCGCAGGTGGAACGGGTGATTTAGCCCGCGCGTTTGCCAAGCAGGCAGGCCCTCAGGGGGAGGTGTGGCTGACGGACATTAACGACTCCATGTTAAGAGTCGGGCGCGATCGGTTGATCGACGATGGGATTGTCTTGCCATGCGCCGTTTGTGATGCTGAACGCTTGCCGTTTCCCGATCATTACTTTGATCGGGTGAGCGTTGCGTTTGGTTTGCGCAACATGACACACAAAGATCGCGCGTTGGCAGAAATGACAAGGGTGTTGCGCCCGGGTGGCAAACTACTGGTGCTTGAGTTCTCGCACATTGCCAAGCCCCTGGCCCCCGTGTATGACTGGTATTCCTTTAACGTGTTGCCCTGGTTGGGTAGCAAAGTTGCGGGGGATGCGGATAGTTACCGTTACCTGGCTGAATCGATACGCATGCACCCAGACCAAGAAACCCTTAATAAAATGTTGTCTGATGCGGGATTGAGCCGTGTGCAGTACTTCAATTTGTCGGCGGGGCTGACCGCTCTGCACGAAGGCATAAAAATCCAATAAGTTAATAACTGAACTTATTTGGCTGCCTAGGGTCTACCCACTTACAATTTTGTTCAGCTTTTAGTAAGATTAGGTTTCTTGAACAAAAAACACAAAGCATTGCTTTGTCGTAGTGCGTTAGTTGATCATTATCTTTTTATTGGCGATTTTCGCTTAGGAGCAATCGATGTCTCGTTCCCTTTCACGTTTTGTAGCAGCTGCTGTGTTAGCAGTGAGCGGTCTGGCACTGACCAGCATGGCGTTTGATGCGGATGCCGCCCGTGTGGGCAAAGGCGGTAACTCTGGGCGTCAGTCCAGCAACGTCAGTAATCAGGCTCCTGCCGCCTCAACCACCACCCAGAAAAGTGCAACAGCGCCCGCCGCTGCTGCGAGCTCGACCGCTGCCGCGGCGGCTAAGCCGAGTGGTGCCTCACGCTGGCTCGGCCCCCTAGCTGGTATTGCTGCGGGCTTGGGCATCGCGGCTCTCTTGTCGCACTTTGGCTTGGGCGGCGCGATGGCAGACTTCCTCGTTATGGCCTTAGTCGCTGGCCTCGTGGTTTTTGCCGTGATGTTCATTTTGCGCAGAATGCGTGGCGGCGCAACGGCTGAACCTGCTGCGCAGGGCGCAGGCGCTGGTTCTGCCGGCGGGGCTGCTCCGGCACCCAACGACATGTGGCGTCAGTCGGCTGAGCCTGCTGCTGCACCTGTCCAGTTACCGCCGACCGCAACCGGTTCGATGTCTGCAGCAGGTTTTGGTTCGGATGCACCAGCGCCCGACCAGAGCTGGTTTATTCCTACCGACTTCGATACACAGCGCTTTTTGGGCGAGGCTAAACAGCAGTTTGTTGCGATCCAAAAGGTGTGGGATAGCGGCAATGTCAATGAGTTGCGCAGCTTCCTGACCGATGATCTCCTGAAAGAACTTCAGGCGCAACTCAGTGGCCAGACCGGTCAAAACCATACAGAAGTGGTGTTACTGAACGCTGAGCTACTCGGTATTGAAAAGGTGAGTGATGGTCATCTGGCAAGCGTGCGCTTTTCCGGCATGTTGCGTGAGCAGGTTGGTGCTGAGGCCTTCCGCTTTGAAGAGGTTTGGAACCTGTTCAAGCCAGAGCAAGGTGGCTGGTTGCTGGCAGGTATTCAGCAAATTCCAGTTACCCAGGCGAGCTAAGCTCTGCCAATTGACTGAGAAATTAACCGTTAAACGCCCGCGAAAGCGGGCGTTTTTACTAGGTGACACCGCGACACCCGTTAAACTGTCGGTCTGGTGCCGATACGGCCAATATTCCTATAGCCCGATATTTTGAGACGAGCTCTTCCCCCGCTTCCAAGCCTTGAGGTTTTTAAACCGGTCCAAGCGCTCGCGCACGCCTTCAATTTGTTGACCAGGCAGCAGCCCTGGGCAGCGCAACGTTTAGCGCGTCACGCAGATAAAACATTACGAATCGTGTTGGGCGGTTTTTCCCTGACCTTTCAGCTTTCCGCTGCGGGTCAACTGGTGCCCGCCGAGATCAGCAGCACGCCCGATGTGGTCCTTGAGATCAACCCCCAATCCTTGGATCCCCTAGCGTGGCTGTCACCGCGTGCGCGACCCGATATGGCAGAGTATGTGCATGTGTCAGGGCAAGCAGCGTTGGCACAGGTTGTGTCAGAACTATCACGTGATTTACGGCCAGACCCCGAGGACGCGCTGGCGCAGTGGTTGGGGGATGTGGCTGCCCGAAGGCTTGTGCAGGGCGCACGCTCTGCGGCGATGAGTGCCAGCGATGCACTGCGTGGTCTTGGTCGAAATGCTGCCGAATACCTGTCGGAAGAGACTGACGCCTTGGCGAGCCGTCCACTGATGGAGAGCTTTGTTCAAGCGCAGTCACATGCGCAGGCACAGCTATCCACTCTCGAGCAACGAGCCGCTGAGCTCAATGCCCGACTGCGCAAATTGGAAGCCAGCCGGAGCGCTGTGCGATGATGTCTTTGCCGCGACTGTTGCGAATCGTACTGGTCGTGTTCCGTTACCGGCTCGATGAGCTTGTGCTCTCCGGTATTGATCATCCGATGGCAGTGCGCCTGTTATGGCTCGCGCGGTTAGGGTCTCGCCCGACGATGGCACGCGGCGTGAGATTGCGACTGGCGCTCGAGTCACTAGGCCCTATCTTTGTAAAGTTTGGACAGGTGCTGTCTACCCGTCGTGATTTAATCCCCCCCGATATCGCCGATGAGCTTGCGCTCTTGCAAGACCGTGTCGCACCGTTTCCGTCAGACGAGGCGGCCGCGCTTGTGGAGGCCGCTCTGGGCGCACCGACAGATAAACTGTTTGGGCATTTTGAGACAGATCCTGTCGCGTCGGCATCGATCGCACAAGTGCACTTCGCGGTGCTGCATGATGGCCGACATGTCGCGGTGAAAGTTCTGCGACCTGGCATGCTTGAGGTGATCGACAAAGATCTTTCTTTGATGCGCGTGCTTGCGGGCTTAATCGAGCGCTTAGCCCCCGACGGCCGCAGGCTTAAGCCGCGAGAAGTCGTTGGAGAGTTTGATAAACACTTGCACGATGAATTGGACTTGCTTCGTGAAGCTGCGAACTGCAGTCAGTTGCGACGTAATTTTGCCGCGGACGGTGATCGCCGCAATTTGCTGTGGGTCCCGGAGGTGATGTGGGATTACTGCGCATCGAATGTTTTTACCATGGAGCGCATGTACGGAATTCCCGTGAGCCAGGTCGATCGGTTGCGCGCCTTGGGCGTTGATATTCCGACACTCGCCCGTAAGGGTGTTGAGATCTTTTTTACGCAAGTGTTTGACGATGGCTTTTTTCACGCGGATATGCACCCTGGCAATATTTACGTGTCGGATCAGCCGGACACACTTGGGCGCTACATTGCGTTGGACTTCGGCATTGTGGGATCATTGTCCGAGTTCGATAAGAACTATTTGGCACAGAATTTCCTGGCTTTTTTCCAAAGAGACTACCGCCGTGTTGCCCGCCTGCATATTGAGTCGGGTTGGGTGCCGCCCACGACGCGCGAGGAAGAGCTCGAGGGGGCCGTCCGTGCAGTTTGCGAGCCTTATTTTGATCGTCCGTTGGCAGAAATCTCACTTGGGCAAGTACTTTTGAGGCTTTTCCAGACATCTCGGCGCTTTAATGTTGAAATACAACCTCAGCTGGTTTTATTGCAAAAAACCTTACTCAATGTAGAGGGCTTAGGACGTCAGCTTGATCCGCAACTAGATTTGTGGAAAACGGCGAAACCCTACCTTGAGCGTTGGATGCATCAGCGGGTGGGTATCAAAGGCATACGAAAGAAATTAACGCAAGAAGCAACGCAGTGGTCGCAGTGGTTGCCAGAGTTTCCTAGGTTGATGCATGCGCAGCTCAGTCGCCCTGATTTGTCTGCCGCGGTACTCGCTGAGTTGCAGCAGTCGCGTCAGGCGCGCGAGCAGGGCAACCGTTTGTTGGTTGCGCTAACTGGTGTGGCGGCCGTGTCGTTAGGTGTGGCTCTTTGGGCGTTGATCCGTTGAGCGAAAGTTGATTTTATTTATTAATCCGTTGGCGCGAGCCAAATATTGAAGGCTGTGAATATGCTCTACTCCGAATTGTTCAAGTCGATGGAATCCGTGCGTTGGAATATGGCGACTGATATTCCGTGGCAGGATTTTGATCGTAGCAAGCTCTCAGATGAGCAGGCACAGACGATCAAGATGAACGCCATCACAGAGTGGGCGGCCCTTCCGGCAACGGAAATGTTTTTGCGCGATAACCGCGACGACAGCGATTTCTCTGCATTTATGTCTGTCTGGTTCTTCGAAGAACAAAAGCATTCACTCGTGTTGATCGAGTATCTACGCCGTTTTGCGCCAGACCTCGTCCCCACCGAAGAAGAGCTGCACCGCGTGCGTTTTGAATTTGATCCCGCCCCGCCCCTCGAAACACTGATGTTGCACTTCTGTGGTGAAGTGCGCCTAAACCATTGGTATCGCCGCGCGGCCGACTGGCATACAGAGCCAGTGATCAAAGCGATTTATAACGTCATCGCGCAGGATGAGGCGCGTCATGCCGGCGCATACTTGCGCTATATGAAGCGTGCGTTGACGCAGCGCGGACAAGACATTGCCACACAAGCGCGCATGGCGTTTGCAAAGATTGGCGTGTTGATGGCGTCTGCACACCGCACCCCCCAGGCGCTGCACCCGACCAATTTGCATGTCAATAAGGGATTGTTTCCCAACGACACGGTGCAGTCCAAAATGCCTGAGCCCGGTTGGCTCGAGCGCTGGCTGGATAACCAAATTGTGTTTGACAAGGTTTGGGAAGTGAAAGTCAGCACGCGTATTTTGCACAATATGTCTTTGTTGATGGACAGTTCGTTCAAAACTGTTCAGGATCTGAATCGTTATCGTAAAGAGCTGTTGCGTGCGGCGCCAGGTGCGACGGATGTAACCCCCTCGGCTGCATAAACCAAGATCCCCGGCGCTGTGACCGCTCGGTTTGAAAACAAGATAGTGACGCCTGAGCAATGTCTTGAGCGTTTGTCGCTTGCGGCGTCGAGCAAGCCTGTGGTGTTCACCAATGGTGTCTTCGATATCTTGCATCGGGGCCATGTCACCTATCTCGATGCGGCCGCTCAGTTGGGTAGTGTCCTGGTGGTAGGCGTGAACGCAGACGCATCCGCTAGGCGCTTGGGTAAAGGCCCGGATCGGCCCTTGAATAACGAACACGACCGCGCCGCTTTATTGGCTGCGATGGAATGTGTCAGTTTTGTCATTATTTTTGATGAGGACACACCCGTTGAGTTGATCCGACGCTTGCGGCCGGACATCATCGTGAAGGGTGGTGACTACGATATGCGCACACTTCCCGAAACAGCATTAGTAGAAAGTTGGGGCGGGCGAGCCGTTGCGATTCCGTTCGAGTTTGCGCGGTCAACGACGGCGCTTGTCACCAAAATTCGGCAAACCTAAGGACGAGGTCCGGACCCTAGGTTCGGGGCCGTTGCGCCGATAGCGTGATGGGCGTTGGTTGTTGCTAAAACTTGAAGCGTGACGTTGTAAAGCCGCTTAGCGGCTTGATCACGGTTTCAAATAGCGGTGTGGTTTCGAAGCTTGCGGCGGTGCTGCGGGTGACCCGATAAACCGTCATGGCAGGAGCCTGACCCACGACAACCACCATTCGGCCGCCCACGCACAGTTGATATTTAAGCGCGTCAGGGATTGCAGGTACCGAACCGGTGACCAAAATGGCATGGTGCTCTGTCGTGCCCCAACCATTGCTGGCGTCGCCCGTTTCAACGGTGACGTTCGTGACACCGGCTTGTTGCAAATTCTGTTGTGCAAACGCGGATAGGCGCGGATCGATTTCGATCGAGGTGACGCAATGCGATAGCTTGGCCAGCAGCGCAGCTTGATAGCCAGAGCCCGTACCCACTTCGAGTACGCAGTCGTCTGCCTGAAGCTGAAGTAGCTGGGTCATGGTGGCTTCGAGCTTGGGCGACAGCATCGTTTGATGGGTTTCACCCGCGGAAATCGTCAGGGGAATTACCAGATCAGAAAACGCGAGGTTGCGATAGCCCGCCGGTACAAAGATTTCACGGCGCACACTGAATAAGGCTTCGAGCACGTTGTTATCAAATACGCCGCAGGGGCGAATCTGTTGTTCAATCATATTGAAACGAGCGCGTTCAATGTCAGGGAAGGACGAAACTTTCATATGCACACTTTTGGGGCGTATTGCGGAAAACCCTTATTGTAAGGGGTTTCTTGCCCATAGTTTGTGGAAGTGATGCACAGGACCGTGACCCTGGCCTACCTTGAGCATATCGGCACTGGCGATCGCAGCGACCAAATACTCCTTGGCGGCTCGGGTGGCATCAGCCACGTCGTCCATTTGCGGCAAAAGTGCAGCTAAAGCGGCCGAGAGCGTACAGCCTGTGCCGTGCGTGTTTCGCGTCTGGATGCGATGGCCCGGCAGTTCGATCATTTTGTCCCCATCGTGCAAGATATCGATGGTGTCGTTACCTGGAAGATGGCCGCCTTTGAGTAAGACCCAGCGGTGACCGCCATGGGTCATGAGGTTTCGCAGACGTTCGGCGACGCGCCGCATTTCGCGGACGGTTTCAACCGACCGCATTTCAAGCAAAACACCGGCTTCTGGCAGATTGGGCGTGATGACTGTCGCGAGCGGCAATAATTGCTCACGCAGAGCGCCGATGGCTTTCTGT
>CANFEI010000001.1 GCA_947445495.1 Alcaligenaceae bacterium | reverse complement strand
TACCCTGTCCCCCCAAACTATCCGTCACCTGCAATGCGATTTGCTTGGCGCGGTCCAAGGCCCGCTCAGGCATGGGCTGCGGCTGCCAGCTCTCGACATAGTCGCCGTCCACCTGACGATGGCCGATCGGTTCGCAAAAATGTGTCGATATCTTGCCGTCTGCGCCACGTGCACGCACCGTCAAGAGCGTGATCTCATATTCAAAATCGATGAACCCCTCAACAATGATGCGCGTACCGTCGACCCGAGCGCCTTGCCGAGCGGTATTCCACGCAGACGCGATATCTTGCGGCCCGCGCAACACCGACTGCCCCTTACCAGAGGAAGACATCACGGGTTTGACCAAACAGGGGAAACCAACTTTTTGGGTTGCGAGTTCAAGCTCCTGAACGGAATCTGCGAACTGATAGGGCGAGGTAGGCAATCCCAGTTGCTCAGCCGCCAGCCGGCGGATTCCCTCGCGATTCATCGTCAGTTGCGCGGCCCGCGCCGTCGGGGTCACGCGCACTTGACCTGCCGCCTCAAGTTCAACCAACAGCTCCGTCGCGATCGCTTCAATTTCCGGAACAATAATGTGGGGGTGCTCTTGTGCGATTATTTTCCTAAGCGCTTCTTTATCCGTCATGACGACAACATGCGCCCGGTGCGCAACCTGTTGCCCGGGTGCCTGGGCATAACGATCCACCGCAATGACTTCAACCCCAAAGCGTTGTAAGGCCATGATGACTTCCTTGCCGAGCTCACCCGAACCCAACAACATCACCCGCAGCGCGTTGGGTGATCCTGGCGTGCCCAGACGAGCCTCAAAGGGCGCCAACGCGGCTGCAGGAGATGGGTCAGAAAGAAAAGGGGGCGTGGCCATAGGAAACCTCAAAACGTCAAAAATTAACGATGGTTGATGCCCGGACAGTAGCAGATAGAAACGCAGCCCGCCTGCGGGCTGAAACGATTAAAATCGGGCAATGTCTTCACCTAAACCGTCCGCAGCCTCTGTGCTTGCATCCGCGCGTCGCACCCTGGATATCGAAGCCCGGGCGCTAACCGAACTGAACCAACGCCTAGACGCGAGCGTTGAACAGGCGGTCGCGCTCATGCTCGCCTGCCCAGGTCGGGTGGTGGTCTGCGGCCTAGGGAAAACAGGCCATATTGCCCGGAAAATCGCAGCGACTCTGGCCTCGACAGGCACGCCTTCGTTTTTCTTGCATGCGGCCGAAGCCGTTCATGGCGACATCGGGATGATCAGTGGGCAAGACCTGCTGATTGCCGTGTCGTATTCCGGATCGGGCCAAGAGTTGCTCGCTATTCTGCCCGCCGCACATCGGCTTGGCGTCAAAGTAATCGCCATGACAGGGCACAGCGATTCAGAACTCGCTCGCCTGGCCGACGTACACCTAGATGTGAGCGTCTCTCAGGAAGCCTGCCCGCTCAATCTTGCACCCACCGCAAGCACCACGGTTGCGCTGGCCATGGGCGATGCCTTAGCCGTTGCCTGCCTAGAGGCGCGTGGCTTCGACGCTGACGACTTTGCCCGCTCGCACCCCGGCGGCGCGCTGGGTCGTCGGCTATTGACCCGCGTGGCTGACATCATGCGCAGTGCGAGTGCAGTGCCCTGCGTCACGCAATCGGCTTCGGTTTTTGAAGCCTTAGAAGAAATCTCCCGCAAAGGCATGGGCATGACGGCCGTCATCGACTCCGATGGCCGCGCGATCGGGATTTTTACTGATGGCGATCTGCGGCGCCTCATCGAACGCAAAGGAGATGTCCGCAAGCTGACTGTGGCAGACGGCATGTCCCTCAACCCTCGACACATTCAATCCGAAGCGCTCGCTGTCGATGCAGCAGTGATTATGGACAGCCACAAACTCAACCAAATGCTGGTATCCGACGACCAAGGCAAACTGATCGGCGCCGTGCATATGCACGACTTAATGGCGGCTAAGGTCGTCTAAACCGTCATGAACAGACCTCCTCTCATCCCCCATCCTGCTGAAGCCCTGGTGCTGGCAAAAATTTCTGCCTCGGTTCGCGAGCGTCTGGCGCGCATCAAGCTCATGGTGTTCGATATTGACGGCACACTGACCGACGGCAGCCTTTGGTATGGCGAACACGGAGAAGTGTTCAAGCGGTTTAATGCATTAGACGGCCATGGGCTGAAAATGCTGGCGGCCAGCGGCGTCACCGTCGTGCTGATGACCGGCCGCTCCGGTCCGATCGTCGATCGTCGTGCCGCCGAACTTGGGCTCGGTGACGTCCTGCAAAACGTCCGAGACAAAGGCCTGGCCGTCACTGAGCTCGCCTTAAAACACCATGTCGCACTGGAACAAACAGGGTTCATGGGAGACGACCTAATCGACTTGCCCGCCATGCAGCGCACAGGCTTTGCAGCCTCCGTGCCAGATGCGCCTGCCTATGTGCAACAAGCTGCGCACTGGGTGGCCATTAAGGCGGGCGGCCATGGGGCAGTACGCGAATGCTGCGACATCATTTTGGCGGCGCAGCATCGGCTTGGACCGTTTTTTCAGCCAGGGCGCCTAGGCCCGGGCACGATCCAGTAAGCCCTCATGAAAGAACACGCCTCGATTGTCGTTTCACTCATTATTCTGCTCTCGCTCGTCATGGGAACGTGGTGGGCGGCGGATTACTCGTTACGCGCTGTCGAAATTGATCCCCCAAGCCGTATCACACACGAGCCAGACAGTTGGGCAAAAAAAATCGTGCTCCTGCGAACGGACGAAAAAGGGATTGTGATCCATCGCCTTGAAAGTGATCTGATGGAACACTTCCCTGACGACAAATCCTACGAGTTAATCGCGCCTCGTGCCTTTGGGCTCAAACCTGAAAACCCTCTCACTGTTGCCACCTCTCGCATCGCCGTGATTTACGACGAGGGCAATCGCATCATCATGCGTGGTGACGCCGTCATCTTGCGCCTCGGGGATGCAGAGCGTCAACCACTGAATTTTCGTAGCGAAGAACTCACCTTGCTCGTCAAGGAAGATATAAGCTACACGGACCTTGCGGCCGTCGCAACCAGCGGTCGCTCTCGCATGAGCGGAGCAGGCATGCGCTTTAACAACGCCACGCAGAAGCTAGACGTGTTTAAATCGACCGATGTCGACATTGCGCCGAGAGATCAGGCGGCAGAATCGAATCAAAAAGCATTAATGCCCAAGCCATGATTACATTTTGCTCTCCGCGCGCCGCCCTGCTATCGTTCATCGCCATACTGTGCCTATCGCTTGGCACAATGCCCCATGCGCAACAGGCGCCTGCCACCGTCGTAACGCCTGAAGAACCAAGCACGACGATTTTGTCAGATACGCTTCATTACGACGACACAAAGCGCGAAAGCACCTTCACCGGCAAAGTCGTCATGACGCGAGGCTTACTCACTATGAACGCCGATGTACTACAAATGCGTGAAGATAAAGACGGCAATCAGTTCGGCGAAGCCACCATGAAGAGCGACAAACTGGTTTTGATCCGTCAGCTACGTCCAGAGAACTTTGAAGTACTCGAAGGCGTGGGCCAGCGCGCTGAGTACGACGGTAAAAACGAAACGTTTGATTTAGTCGGCAAGGCGGTGGTCTCGCGCTACATTTGTGGCAAGCACTTTGATACGGTCAGCGGTCAGCAGGTCCGCTATAGCCAGAAGACCGACGTCTACCAAGCGTTTTCAGGACCAAATTCCGCCAATAGCGATGGGCGTGTGCGCTCTATTGCGCAACCGAAAGCGCGCGCGGAGGCCGCTGTCGCTGAATGCAAAGCAAAACAAGGCAATGTGCCGCCACCGCCCGTCACTAAGCCAGCCGGCGCCGCGCGCCCCTAACACACGACTCATGCAGACATCGCACGCCTCAACCCTATCAAATCCAGCCTCTGAGCATCCACCAGGAAGGCTCAGTGCGACAGGACTGCGCAAGTCATATGGCGGGCGTATGGTGGTCCAGGACGTCTCTATTTCAGTTAATAGTGGTGAGGTAGTCGGCCTGCTGGGCCCAAACGGTGCAGGAAAAACCACAAGCTTTTATATGATCGTCGGCCTCGTCGCGGCCGATGCGGGTCGTATCGAGATTGACGATACGATCATCAGCAGCATGCCCATCCATCGACGCGCGCGCATGGGCTTGTCCTACTTGCCACAAGATGCCTCCGTTTTTCGCCGACTAACGGTCGAGCAAAATATCCGAGCTGTACTCGAATTACAGATCGACAACGAAGGCAAGCGATTCTCAACGAGCACGATCGAGCGTCAACTTGACTCCTTGCTCGAAGAGCTACAAATCACGCACATCCGGAAAAACAGCGCGCTGTCCCTTTCCGGCGGAGAACGCCGGCGCGTAGAAATTTCTCGTGCGCTGGCAACGCGCCCTCGATTTATTTTGCTGGACGAACCCTTCGCTGGTGTAGACCCTATCGCCGTCATTGAAATCCAACGCATCGTACGCTTTCTGAAAAGTCGTGGCATCGGCGTGCTCATTACAGATCACAACGTACGCGAAACCCTCGGTATCTGCGACCGCGCCTACATTATTAGCGAGGGCAAAGTACTGACAAGCGGCATGCCTGAAGCAATCATTAATGACGCCTCCGTACGTCGCGTGTACCTGGGCGAACACTTCAAGATGTAACGCCTGCGGGGGGGGCGGCAACCGCCCTGATGTTGCAGCGCACACCAAACAATCCCTGACGCAGATCAATCTCTAGGTATTTTTACCCTTGATTTCCGCATGCAAGTCACTACACTTAAAACATCATTCATCGCCAAAGGAGTCCCCCGCCGCCTACACCCCGTGCATCCGCACAACCGTCGTTCCTTTTTGGAGAGTACGCAATGAACCTGCATATCACCGGTCACCATCTTGACGTCACCCCAGCCATCCGGGAATACATCCAAACCAAAATGACCCGAGTTTTGCGACATTTTGACCACGTTATCGGCTCGCAAGTCATCCTGTCGGTCGAGCCGCTCAAGCACCGCGCAGAAATTACCTTGCATGTCCGCGGTAAGGATATTCACTGCGAAGCGTCGGAGCACAATCTTTACGCCTCGATTGACCTACTCATCGACAAAGTCGACCGTAAAGTACTTCAGTACAAAGCGCGCACGCAGGACCATCAGCACCTAGCCACCAAACGACAGGTTTTCGAAACGGCGTAAGCGCTCTTCGATCCGCTGTTCCAAACGCACGCCCGCAGGCACTTGGCGGGCGTTGTTTTTTTGTACGACACCCCAATGGCACAAGTGGGAGAGTCAAGCCGACCTGCCAGCGGTCAACCTATAATTCATCACATGAAACACTTGTCTCGCCTTTTGCCACTCAACAACATTGTGCTAGACATGCCCGCGACCAGCAAAAAACGGGTGTTCGAACAAGCTGGGCTGCTTCTTGAAAATAATCAAGGGGTAGAACGGGCCGCCGCCTACGAAAGCCTATTCGCACGCGAACGTCTGGGATCAACCGGCTTGGGTGCGGGGATCGCGATGCCACACGGCCGGGTTAAGGGGCTTCGGGCAGGAATCGCCGCTTTTATTAGGCTCGCGAAACCCATCCCTTTTGATGCGCCTGACCGACAGCCCGTTGATCAGTTGTTAATTCTGCTCACGCCAGAGGCCTCAACGCAACAACATCTCGATATACTTGCCGAAGTGGCTCGCCTGTTTTCCGACAAAGCGCTCAGGTCACGGTTAGCGATGGAAACGGATCCAAAAATCGTCCACGCGTTGTTGACCGAAGACCCCCGGTGATTTTTTCGCGGGCGGACCCACCCTTTCCACAACGGAGTCACCATGCTGACGGTGCAGGATCTGGTTCTCGACACGACCGAAGACATTCCATTCACCTGGGTTGCCGGTGAAACAGCGGCAGATCGTCTTATCCCGGATAACGGCGCGGCCGCTGCCGATTTGATCGGGCACTTGAACCTTATCCACCCTTCGCGGATTCAAGTGTTCGGCACACAAGAGATGGACTACTACACTCGCTTTGACTCCAAGCGGCGCGTCCATCATCTTGACGAGCTCTTGGCGGGTGGCGTGCCCGCAATTCTCATCGCCGACGGCTTGCCGCCAACCGACGATTTGATCGAGGGCTGCGAGCGTAATCACATTCCTCTTCTGACGACCCCCGTTCCAGCAGCAGAGCTCATCGACCTACTGCGTATTTATTTGAGTCGACGCCTTGCTCCCACCACAACCGTGCATGGCGTCTTCATGGATGTGCTTGGGGTGGGCGTGCTGATTACGGGCGAGTCCGGGCTGGGGAAAAGTGAACTTGCGCTCGAGTTGATTTCACGTGGGCACGGTCTAGTGGCCGACGATGCGGTAGATCTTTCACGCACGGCTCCGCACGTTGTCGAGGGGCACTGCCCGGAGCTCTTACGCAACATGCTTGAAGTCCGCGGCTTGGGATTGTTAAATATCCGCACGATTTTTGGTGAAACATCCGTACGCCGCAAAATGAAACTCAAGTTGATCGTGCATCTTGTGCGCGCGACTGCGCAGGACAAGTTTGAACGCTTGCCTTTGCAAGATATGACGCAAGACATGCTGGGCTATCCGATCCGCAAGGTCATGCTGCAGGTGGCGGCAGGACGCAACTTGGCCGTCTTAGTTGAAGCGGCCGTGCGCAATACGATTCTGAAGTTGCGCGGAATCGACACCCTCGCCGAGTTCATGCAACGACAAGCGGAAGCGATCGCACGAGGACAGCCATAACATGCCGCAACTAAACGTCGTCTTGCTCACGGGAATCTCCGGCTCAGGCAAATCCGTTGCGTTGCGTTTGCTGGAGGACGCGGGCTACACCTGTGTCGACAATCTGCCCGTACGTTTTTTACACGAGTTTATTGGGTCCATGCGAGACGATCCAACAGGGCGAGTCGCCATTTCAATTGATGTACGCTCGCCCGGGGATCTTGCCGAACTGCCCGACATCATCACTGCACTATCTTCGATGGGGACGCAACTGCGTGTTGTGTTTCTAGACTCGGACGATCAGACACTGATTCAGCGCTATTCTGAATCGCGCAGACGCCATCCCCTCTCAGATCGATTAGCGCGCAGTGGGGTGGCTGCGTCTCTCGAACAGTGCATCGCGCAAGAGCGCGATCAACTCGCACCACTGCGCAATCTTGGCCATGTGATCGACACCTCTGGCCTGACTCCAGGACAACTGCGTACGTGGATCCGAGACCTCGTCCAAGCCGACCGTAAACCTTTGTTGTTGACCTTTGAATCCTTCGCCTTCAAAAAAGGCGTTCCTAGCGATGCCGACATGGTGTTCGATGTGCGATGTCTGCCCAACCCACACTACGATCCGGTGTTGCGGCCCCTAACCGGCAAAGATCAGCCGGTCGCCGACTGGCTCGCTGGGTTTGATGATGTGAGTCAAATGGCCAATGACATTGAAGCATTCATTCGCAAATGGCTGCCGCGCTACACCGAGGATACGCGCAGCTACCTCACGGTTGCGATTGGTTGCACGGGCGGCAAACATCGCTCAGTTTATTTGGTTGAAACGCTAGGCAAACGCTTTAGCGATCACGGCCCCGTTCTCAAACGTCATCGCGATCAACCCACGCTTTCCTGATGACCTCGGCTAGCGCGTCCCTCGGCCGCCTCTTGATCGTTACGCTCGTCTGCGCGCTGCTCGCAGCCTGTTCAGGCTCGGGGCGCAGGGGCGGTGCGTACTACATGGACGACGGCCCTGAGGCAAATCCCCCCGCAAACCTCGATGCCGTACCCGATGCCGTGCCACGCATTGAACCCTTGGCACGCGGCCCAAATAATCCCTACACCATCTTCGGCCAGCGCTATGTGCCAGACACGTCGGGACAACCCTATCGCGCACAGGGCCCTGCCTCCTGGTACGGAAAAAAGTATCACGGCAAGCCGACCTCCAATGGTGAGCGCTATGACATGTATGGCATGACAGCCGCGCACCCCACTTTGCCTATCCCAAGCTACGTCAGAGTCACCCGCGTGGCCAATGGCAAAACCGTCGTGCTACGCATTAACGACCGCGGTCCGTTCTTAGGCGGACGCGTCATCGACTTGTCGTACGTCGCGGCCCACAAACTAGGCGTTCTCTCGCCCGGAAGCGCCGAGGTGATCGTAGAGCGCATCATGCCGCAGCAAATCGCCAACGGAACCGCACTCGCGGCCGTACCAGCCAGCAGTGCAACGCCAGCGGCGGCGGGGTCCGTTTACTTACAACTTGGTGCATTTAGTGATCCCGCGCGAGCGCAGGCAATTGCCGCACGTGCTGCGGCCCAAATGCCGACTCAGTCGGGTGTTTCGGTGAACGTTGAGCTCGGCGCAGGCAACTTACACCGTGTGCGCGTTGGGCCTTTTACGAGCGCAGAGGCCGCGACACAAGCTGCAGGGACGCTCGAAACCGCGCTCGGCGTCGCGCCGCGGGTCACCGGCCCCTAAAGGCTCTTGGCGGTTTAGCTGCCCTTGCGCGCCAACGCTCGGGCGTAAAGCGTGTCACGCGACTGGCCTGTTGCCTTGGCCGCCACACGGGCGGCATCCCGTACCGATAAGACCTCGAGCAAAGCGTCCAACCAAGCATCGATTCCCGCATCAACCTGCTCTGTTGCTTCAGGATCCAGCGCGTGTTGTGCCGGATGAACAATGACAACGTATTCACCTTGCTCGCGATGGGGATCCGCCTCCAACCATTGTTGCGCCTCGGCCAAGGTGACGCATGCAATCTCTTCAAACCGCTTAGTCATTTCTCGAGCCAGGCTCACCTGACGCGCGGGCCCCAACACTGACAACAAGTCTTTCAAGCTAGCAGCGATCCGGTGGGGGGCCTCATAAAACACCACGGCCGTGACGAGTTGCGTCCAATAGCGAAACCAGCGCTGCCGCGCCGTGGATTTGGTTGGGGCAAAACCGGCAAATACAAACCCGGGCGACGCGTCTGTTGTCACACCGGTCGCCATCAGTGCCGTGATCACAGCACTGGCGCCGGGCAAGGGGATCACGCGCAAACCTGCCTCGCGTACGGCCTGCACCACCAGTCCGCCGGGGTCACTGACGGCGGGCGACCCCGCATCGGACACCAAGGCGACGCGTTGGCCTGACTGTAGTCGTCGAACAATGTCCGTTGCGGCGCCCGCCTCGTTATGACGGTGTGCTGCCATCGTAGGGGTGTCCAAGCCCCAGGCATCAAGCAGTGTGCGTGTGGCGCGCGTATCCTCGGCGGCGATCACATCGGCTAATTGCAAGGCGTGCCAGCCCCGCAAGGATAGATCCCCCAAATTGCCAATTGGTGTCGCCACGACATACAAGCAATGCGTCGGCCACTGCTGTGCGTCGACCTTCTGACCGAGTCGGTGCCAGGCATCAGGGCGCTCTTGCGGTGGGACATTGTCTGTCATGGCGAAAGTCAACAAAGCCGAATTGTGGCAGTGTAGTCGGCTTAACCCACCTCGTCACGACGCCTTAACCAAAATGACTGCCTCCAACAATTCTGCTCAAGAGTATGCGGCCCTTTTTTGTCAAGCGGCCCTCGCACAGAAAAAAGCGGTCTCCAAGCGAAGAAGGGCGCAGAGCGCCAACCTCCTGCAGTGCCGCCACGCCCCCAGGGCTACCGACCTATCGCCCCCCGCCGCCCGCTCAGCGCAACAGCAGCGCGGAGACCTTTACGAAGCGCTTGCGCAAGCACACCTCGAGCGCGCAGGCTGCGTGGTGCTTGCTCGTCAGCTGCGTTGTCCCGCCGGCGAGCTGGACTTGGTCGTGCGTGACGGCTCCCTTCTCGTATTTGTGGAAGTCCGGCAACGCACCTCAAGCCGCTATGGCGGCGCATCGGCAAGCGTTACGCCCGCCAAGCAGCGTCGTATTGTGCGCGCGGCACGCTGGTTTCTCGCCGAGCTCGTGCGGCGACACTTTGGCGGGTCAACGCCATATTGCCGGATCGATGTGCTGGCCTTTGAGCCCTCGGGGCTGATCTGGCATCGCGACGCCTTTCGCCTGACATAAGATAAATGAGATAATTCAAATTCAGGAGCCGAACAATCGCCATGAACCTTGCCTCGACACTCGCCGCCCACTTCAATGACCACGTCGTTGCCACGCAAGACAGCGCCAACATGCTTTCTTCGCCACTTCTGCGCGCCATCGATATGTGTTTTGGCTGTGTCACGAACAACGGCAAAATTCTGGCTTGTGGCAACGGCGGCTCAGCCGCAGACGCGCAACACTTTATCGCCGAGCTTGTTGGCCGCTTTGAACGCGAACGCCTCCCGCTTGCCGGCATCGCACTGAACACGGATACCTCCATCTTGACGGCCGTCGGCAACGACTACGGGTACGCCCAAATTTTTTCACGGCAAATTAGCGCGCTAGGCCACCCTGGCGATGTGCTTGTCGCAATCTCCACCAGCGGCAACTCGGCAAACGTCCAGCAGGCCATTCAAACCGCGCACGAGCGCGAGATGCGCGTCATTGCGCTCACCGGGAAAGGGGGTGGCGCGATGAACGATTTGCTCAGCATCAACGACATCCACCTGTGCGTACCGCACGACCGCACGATGCGCATTCAAGAAATCCATATTTTGCTGCTGCACATGCTGTGCGATGGCATTGATACGCTCTTACTCGGAGACTCTGCATGACACTCGCCGCCCGTCTTGTTCGCCCCATTTTGCTCTGCGTTGCGCTTGGATCCTCAGCAGGTATGCTGCAAGGCTGTATCCCACTACTCATAGGCGGTGCGGCAGCGACCACCGGGCTGGTAGCGGTCGACCGTCGATCCGTCGGACAACAGGCCGACGACAAGACGATTGAACTGAAAATCGGCGGAGAGCTACGTAACGCTTTTGGCGATAGCATTCGTACATCCATCACCGTTTATGATGGGGTCGTGCTGCTCACTGGCGACACGATTGGTAACGATGTCAAAGCCAAAGCAGGCGAGCTTGCACGCAAGACGAATGGCGTGAAATCCGTGTCGGATCAAATTACCGTTACCAAGGAAACCGCTTCTGCTGGAGTGGTTGGAAATGACATCTGGATCACCTCCAAGGTCATGGCAACGCTGGCCACAACCAAAGACATTCCCTCGCGCACCATCACCGTCACCACAGATCGTGGCATCGTCTATTTGATGGGTCTGGTCACACAGCGAGAAGGCGATTTGGCAGCGTCCACCACGGCGCAAATTGGCGGAGTCAAACGCGTAGACAAGCTGTTCCAAATCATCACTCCGGCCGAAGCAAACCGTCTGGACACGGCAAACCGCCTGATGGGTGGACGTCTGGGTGACCCAGCGCAACCGGCCGCTCCCGTCACCGGCTCCGGTACCGGTGCAGCGCCCGCCCAGGGCGGCGTGCAGGTGATGCCAATTCAATGAAAAAACTCGTAGCGCTTGCGCTGCTAGCGGGGCTTGGCGGGATCGGCACGTGGTTCTTTACTGCGCCTGGTCCCAAAGCGCCCGAGGTAACGTTCTCAACGCTCTCTGGCAAACAACTGCCGCTTTCGGAACTGCGCGGCAAGGTCGTGCTAGTCAAATTTTGGGCGACGAATTGTGTGAGCTGCGTAGCCCAAATGCCTGACAATATCGAGAACTACGAAAAATACCGGAGCCAAGGTTTCGAGCTCGTGGCTGTTGCGATGCAATACGACCCTGCCAACTATGTCATTAACTTTGCGGAAACCCGCAGGCTGCCATTTCCGGTTGCGCTGGATACCGTCGGTGCGGCAGCCAAAGCCTTCGGGGACGTCAAACTAACGCCAACCGCGTTCCTCATCGATAAAAACGGTCAAATCTTAAAGCGCTATCTCGGGCAATACGACAAGCAAGAGTTCAGGCGCACCCTGGAAAAAGCTTTAGCGGGCTAGCCCCCGTCGGGTCGTTCTTGGATCTACAATCCGTTTCCAATAATCTGTTCCGATCCACCTTCCTTTGCCTGCCGAACGCTCATGACCAGTCAGACACACATCACGTCCATGGCCCCCGAAGTTTTTGCAGAAGTATTGTCCGAAAGCCTGCCCTACATTAAGCGCTTTCATGGCAAAACGATCGTCATCAAATATGGTGGCAACGCAATGACTGAAGAAGTCCTGCAGCGTAGCTTTGCCCACGATGTCGTATTGCTCAAACTCATTGGTCTGAATCCTATCGTCGTGCACGGCGGGGGTCCGCAAATTGACGAGGCACTGCGCCGTATCGGTAAGCAGGGTACGTTCGTGCAGGGTATGCGCGTCACGGATGCCGACACCATGGAAGTGGTCGAGTGGGTTCTCGGCGGCCAAGTGCAGCAAGACATTGTTTTAATGATTAACGAAGCAGGTGGCAAAGCAGTCGGCTTGACCGGCAAAGATGGTTGTCTGATCCAAGCCAGTAAAAAGCTTATGCCCAATAAGGATGATCCATCCAAACCGCTAGACATCGGTTTCGTTGGTGATATTGACCGCATCGAACCGGCTGTCGTCAAAGCTCTTCAGGATGATCAGTTTATCCCTGTGATTTCACCGATTGGCTATGGCGTAGATGGTTTAGCCTACAACATCAACGCGGACGTCGTGGCGGGCAAAATGGCTGAAGTGCTCGGCGCTGAAAAACTGCTCATGATGACCAACACGCCAGGCGTGCTCGATAAAAACGGCAAGCTTTTGCGCCAATTGTCGGCAAAAACAATCGATGCCTTGTTTGCTGATGGGACCATCTCGGGCGGAATGCTTCCAAAGATTTCCTCTGCGCTCGATGCGGCTCGCAATGGCGTGAAGTCCGTGCATATCGTAGATGGTCGTGTGCCGCACTGTCTGTTACTCGAGGTGCTAACAGATCGGGGCATCGGCACGATGATCTCTTCCCAGTAGTGCGCGCGTGACGCCAAAACGACTGCCGCAGCATCCGCGGGTGCGCGTGCGCCGTGCACGCGTTCATCTTACTGAGGACGCACTCAGCGCTCGCAGCAAGGAATTTGTCTGGTTTTTTGACCTAGACAATACCTTGCATGACACGTCATACAAAATTTTTCGCGAGATCAACCTGGGCATGACTGCCGCGGTCATGGAAGCACTTTCCATTGACGAGCCGGCAGCGAGCGTTTTACGCACGCAATACTGGCGCAAATACGGAGCGACTCTCATCGGCCTAGTGCGCCATCACGCGATCGATGCCCATGCTTTTTTACATCGCAGCCACGACTTCGATGTCGCACCGCTCATTCGTGCCGAAACAGGTCTCGCAAACAAGTTGCGTCGCCTACCTGGGCGAAAGGTACTGGTGACCAATGCACCCCTGCACTACGCGCGTGCAGTACTGAAACACCTCAAAATTCTGCAATGTTTCGACGGGCTATGGGGCGTCGAACAGATGCGCTTACATGGCCATTTCAGGCCAAAGCCGTCGAGCACCATGATGCGCCACATCTTGGCGCATGAGGGAGTGTCTCCACGCCGGGCCGTTCTTGTTGAGGACACCATGGAGAACTTACGGGGTGCGCGGCGCGCTGGCCTGCGCACCGTGCATGTCTACCACCCCGGTACGCCCTTTGGCCGAGGTAAAAGCGGACGCCCCAATTTCGTCGACTTGCGGGTAAACTGTGTTTCAGACTTGTTGCTTCAAAAGCGCCCGTTGCGGGGTTAGCACACACCGTTTCGCAGCATACGCCTTGTTTTTTAACCCTCTTTGATGGGCCGACCGCGATGTCAGTCAAAACCGGCGAACGTAAACATCAAATTCTGCAAATGCTTGCAGAAATGCTTGAGCAACCACGCGCGGCACGCATCACCACTGCAGCACTGGCTGCGCGCATGCAGTTATCCGAAGCCGCGCTATACCGCCACTTCGCAAGCAAAGCCCAAATGTTTGAGGGTTTGTTCGAGTTCATCGAGTCGACCATCTTCACGCTCGTCAATCAAATTGTTGAGTCCGAGCCCAACGGGGTCGAACAAGCTCGCAAGATCGCGGCAATGCTACTGACGTTTGCCCAACGCAATCGTGGCATGACACGCGTTCTAACCGGAGACGCCTTGGTCACCGAGGACGAACGCCTGCAAGCGCGCGCCAATCAAATCACCGACCGCATCGACGCCTCCTTTAAGCAATCACTGCGGCAAGCGATCACCAGCGGCACACTCGAGCCCTCGATCGAAGCAACCGCCTTGGCCGCCGCGTTGACGCAATTTGTTATCGGTAGCTGGCTGCGCTTCGCCCAAAGCGCGTGGCAAACAACGCCGACGCTGCACATGGATACACAACTCAAATTAATTCTAGGTGTGGCCGCGCGTCCCCGTTAAAGGAAACTCGCTCGGGCCTGTTATCGCGTGGCGCAAACGCTACAGGCGGGATCGCGCTTAACCTTCACGCTGTGCCACTGCATATCAAGGGCGTCAAGGATCAAGAGGCGACCTTTTAAGCTTGTCCCGATCTGCGCAATGACTTTCAATGCCTCCGCGGCCTGCATACTCCCAATGATTCCAACGAGCGGTGCAAACACACCGGTTGTCGCGCAATTAAGCGCTTCGACATCTTCGGCCTCTGGAAACAAGCAGTGATAGCAGGGTGCATTGGCATCGCGAGGGTCAAACACACTGACCTGACCTTCAAAGCGGATCCCCGCGCCTGAAACGAGCGGCTTAGCGTGCTTGACGCACGCACGGTTCACTGCGTGGCGCGTTGCAAAGTTATCCGTACAGTCCAACACGATATCGGCTTGTGAGATTTCCTGGTCGAGTGAACTTTCATCCATCCGCGTCGTTCGAATCTCAATTTTTAATTCAGGGTTCAAGGCAAGCATCGTCTGACGCCCAGACTCTGCCTTGAGCTGACCGAGGCGACTCGTGTTGTGCATAATCTGCCTCTGCAGATTACTGATCTCCACCACATCGTGATCGGCCAACACAATCGTCCCGACACCCGCAGAGGCAAGATACATCGCAGCGGGCGAGCCCAGTCCTCCGGCACCTACGATCAACACCCGTGCCGCAAGAAGCTTCTCCTGGCCTTCTATGCCCAACTCATCCAACAAGATGTGCCGGGCATATCTCAGCAGCTGTGCGTCGTTCATTTCTTGGCCGAGGAGCCCTCAGCTGCAGCACCTGCCTTCGCACTCTTTGCTGCGGGCACCGCTTTCTGAATCGGCTTGCCGTCAAGGAAATTCACAGCCTGCTGCAACTGGAAGTCTTCTGGCGACCCAAACTGAAACATCTTATTCGTATCAGCGAGGGGGGTTTCGTCTTCCTTGGCTTTCGCCAGCTCTTCCGGCGTCTGACGGTTGCTCAAGTGCCGCTGTAAATCCGCTTCGCGCGGCAGCTTGAATAGGTCGCCCTCAGCCGTATCGGCCACCACGATGTCTGGACTAATACCCGTGGCCTGAATCGAGCGACCATTCGGCGTGAAGTAACGCGATGTCGTGAGCTTGATCGCCGTACTATCGGAGATGGGCAGAATCACCTGCACAGAGCCCTTCCCAAACGTACGATTACCCATAATGGTGGCGCGCTTGTGATCTTGCAAAGCGCCCGCAACGATTTCCGAAGCCGAGGCAGAGCCGACGTTTACCAACACCACCATCGGCACTGTCTTGGCCCATGCAGGCAAACCACGCAAGTAATCGGATTCGCCACGTGCGTAGTCAGAGGGGTTAGACAAGTACTTCTGCTTGGCATCTGGCGCACGTCCATCGGTCGACACCACAAGCGTATTTGGCTTGAGGAAGGCGGCAGACACACCAATAGCGCCGCTCAACAATCCGCCCGGATCGTTACGCAGATCAAGAATCAACGCGCGTGGAGCACCTTTTACACCGAGCTCTGTTAAATGCCGCGCAAGATCAGCACCCGTTTTTTCCTGAAACTGTGCGATTCGTACATACCCAATATTGCCATCCAGCATTTTGCTACGCACGCTGCGCACGCGAATCGTGTCGCGCACAATCTTGATGACGAGTGGCTGCGCCTGACCTTGACGAATAATCGTCAAGGTAATCGGCGTTTTCACGGGGCCACGCATCATCTTGACCGCATCCGTTAAGGACAAGCCCTTGGTGGAAGTGTTATCGATTTTTGAAATCAAATCTCCGGCACGAATGCCCGCACGTGCCGCAGGCGTGTCTTCAATCGGCGAGATCACCTTGACCATTCCGTCTTCTGTCCCCACCTCAATCCCCAGGCCACCAAACTCACCTTGCGTCGAGCTTTGCATTTCTTTAAACGCATCGGCATCCAAGTAGGCAGAGTGCGGATCGAGATCCGACAACATCCCTGCGATCGCACCGCCGATTAATTTTTTATCGTCGACGGCCTCAACATAATTATTTTTGATGGCCGAGAATACACTTGAAAATTGGCGCAACTCGTCCAGCGGCAAAGGCGAACCGCGCTGTGCGACAGCGCTGATGCCCAAGCTCAACAGCACCCCGGCCACAATACCGGCAGAAACCAAACCAAAGCTACGTAATTTGCGAGTGCCCATGCACATTCCTGAATTCAAGGTCGTTAACGCGGAAAACTAGGCAACTATAAAAATCATCGCGCCAGATAGGCTATCGGATCGACGGCGGCGCCACGGTGTCTGATTTCGAAGTATAGGGCCGAATCCACTTGCCCACCCGTACTTCCCGCCAAGGCAACCGTCTCCCCGGCGCGAACCGTATCACCCACCTGCTTAAGCAAGCTTTGGTTATACGCATAGACGCTGAGATACTCTTGCCCATGATCCACGATCAAAAGATTACCGAAGCCTCTGAGCCAGTTTGAATACACCACGGTGCCCGCCCCGACGACCTGCACCGCCGCCCCAGCATCGGCACGCACCAAAATGCCACGCCAGACCCCACCTTCGGGACGATCTGTCCCAAACCGAGCCATCACGGTCCCACGGATTGGCCAGCGCACACTCTTTGGCAATCCCTTACCCGCAGCAAGGGATGCCGTCTCTGGATCGGCTTGGGTCGAGCGTCCGGCTCGGGCCGCTTGCTCAGCTGCCTGTTCGGCAGCCTGACGACGCTTATCTGCCTCCGCTGCGCGCTGCGCCTGCTCCTTGCGGGCCAACTCGAGTTTGCGCGCCTCTTGTGCACGACGCTCAGCCTCAGCCGCCACCTGCTGGGCAGCCTTAAGCTGTCCGTCCAGATCTGAAATTAAACCGGCCAGGCGCTTTTCATCCTGTCCGAGCCGCGTCGCTTCGGCACGCTGGGCTTGCATTTGCCCTTCGATACGGGCAAGAACGGTCGCGCGCTCCTTTTTTTGCGCCTCAAGCGCCTCCTTTTGTTGCGTGGTTTCACTCACGAGCCGGGCAACATCTTTTTGACGGACGTCTGCCTGCGCTTCAAGCTGAGCTAAACGATCGATGTCCTTCTTGAGCGCTATCACTGCATCCGCACGCGCCTTCGAGACGTAGTCCAGGTAGGCTAAATTACGCCCAAGTTCCTGAGGATCGTCGCCCGACAGCAGGGCGGACCACGGCGACAAGCCGCTTGAATACTGCTTACGTAGCTGATCGGACAGCTCATCGCGTCGCACACTTAGGGTGTGCTGCTGGCGCGTAATTTGACGTTGCAGACTCTCTAGCTCGGTTTGGGCTTTTTTAAGAGCGGCCGCAAGCTCAACGATCCGCCGTGAGGTCTGGGAGATCGCGGTTTCAGACACCTTCAGCGCATCTGCAGCTTCCTTGCGATCAGCCTCGCGGATGTCGAGCTCTTTTTGCACAGCCTGAATACGCCCGCGCAAATCATCCCTTTGGCGCTGCGCTTGCGTCTGCTGGGCAGCGATATCTTCGGGATTGGCAAACGCCGCAGCCGCGCTCCCAAAGAGGCTAAGGGCGCCACACAGCCAGATGACAATACGCCGCTTGATCACGCTTTCTTGGCTTTCCCTTGTGCCGCTACCGCCGCCATCGCCGCTTCGATTTCCGCGGGATCGCCCAGGTAGTAATGTCGGATTGGACGCAAATCCTTGTCTAACTCGTACACTAGGGGCTGACCTGTCGGGATATTGAGGTGGACAATATCGTCATCAGACACGTTGTCCAGGTGCATGATCAACGCCCGCAGGCTATTGCCATGGGCGGCGACTAACACCCGACGACCCGCTCGTATTGAGGGCGCAATCGTCTCATCCCAAAAGGGCAACACGCGCGCCACGGTGTCTTGGAGACATTCCGTAGCAGGCAGTTGCTGAGGGGTCAGCTTGCCATAACGTGGATCAAACCGAGGGTGGCGCGGATCATCGAGCGCAATAGGGTTAGGCGCTATTGCGTAGGCACGGCGCCAGATCAGCACCTGCTCATCGCCATACTGGGCAGCCATCTCCGCTTTGTTGAGCCCCTGCAGGTCTCCGTAATGGCGTTCATTTAAGCGCCAGTTGTTGTGAACCGGTAAATACATCGTATCCATGGCATCGAGCGCAATCCACAGGGTACGGATCGCGCGCTTGAGAACCGACGTAAAGGCCACATCAAAAACATAGCCCTTTTCCTTAAGTAGCTCCCCGGCGCGACGCGCTTGGTCGCGGCCCGCCTCGGTCAAATCGATGTCCGTCCAACCGGTGAATCGGTTTTCGAGGTTCCATTGGCTTTCGCCGTGACGCATTAAGACTAATTTATACATGGCAGACACAGGTTAAAGTGTAGTTAAAGCACCATTTTATAATTGTCTTTGTCTTTACAACCAGCCGACCCTTTTTTTGGGGCTAAACCGCCTCTTTTGGACACACCGTGGATTTCTTTTCAGATCAAAACAATCTTCTTTTAATCGGCATCGCGCTTGGCTCGGGGCTCGCGTTGGCGTGGCCCATGATTCAGCGTAGCCGCGGCGGCGCTACCGTGAGCAGCACCCAAGCCGTACAAATGATTAACCATCAAGGCGCGGTTTTACTTGATACGCGCTCAATCGAGGCGTTCCAGGGCGGGCATATTCCCCAGGCGCGCCATGCCCCATTGGCCGACATTGAAAAGAAGGCGGCTAGTCTTGCCAAAGACAAACCCCTGATCCTCGTCTGCGAAATGGGTCGCAGCGCCATAGGCGCGGCCTCTCGCTTGCGCGCACAAGGCTTCACGGCTGTCAGCGTGCTGGACGGCGGCATCAAGGCTTGGTCTACCGCTGGCCTCCCTCTTACGACTAAATAACGGAGTCACAACATGAACAAAGTTGTCATGTACACCACGGGCTACTGCCCCTACTGTTCACGTGCAGAGATGCTGCTCACGCAGCGCGGTGTCGCTGAAATTGAAAAAATACGCATCGATGAGGATACCGAGCAGCGTTCCATCATGATGGAACGTACTGGGCGCCGCACTGTTCCCCAAATTTATATCGGCGACACCCATGTCGGTGGTTTCGATGACCTGTCCGCACTTGATCGCGACGGGAAGTTATTGGCTCTGCTTAACGGGTAAGCTGCTGCGCTTTACCCATTCTTTCTTTCTCCCTTTTGTCTCTGGATCCTTTATGTCTGACCAAAACGCCCAAGCCGAAAACGCGCCCTCCTTCAATATGCAGCGCGTCTATCTCAAGGACCTATCTCTAGAGATGCCCAACGCTCCAAATATATTTCTGGAACAAGACGCGCCAGAAGTAGAAGTGGCGATCAACGTGGGTGGTCAAGCGCTTGCCGAGACCGTTTACGAATCAACCGTGACGGTAACCGTCACAACGCGCATTAAAGACAAGGTGCTGTATTTGGTGGAAGCCACACAGGCGGCAATTTTTGAAATCGCCAATATCCCTGCTGAGCAGCTTGATCCAATCATGGGCATTGTGTGTCCCACGATGCTGTATCCCTATTTGCGAGCAAACGTGGCCGATGCTATTACGCGCACCTCTTTGCCACCCCTGCATCTGGCTGAAGTGAATTTCCAAGCCCTGTTCGAACAGCGCCTTGCGCAAGCTGCGCAAGAAACGGGCGCGGCCGGTGCTAGCAAGGAGTCGGGTTTAATCCTGCCTCCGGGCATGACGCGCCAGTAACGCGCCGAACGCATCTTACCCATGCTCGCAGCTAACGCCCAACCAGGACCCGTTGCAGTGCTAGGCGCGGGCGCCTGGGGAACGGCACTTGCAAATATCGCTGCCTCCCATCGCAGCACAGCGCTTTGGGCGCGTGATAGTCGGGTTGCCAATGAGCTTCGTACCAAACATACGAACCTGCGATACCTGCCCGACATAGCGCTACACGCTTCACTACGGGCGACCAACGACTTAAGTGCCGCGCTAAAGCACGCCTGTAGCGACGCTGCCACTGGCTTGTTAATTCTCGCCGTTCCACTTGCAGGTTTGCGGGCTCTCAGTGAGCAACTGACAGAGGCGCTTGCGCATCGAACCGATCGGATCGCTGGGGTCGTTTGGACGTGTAAAGGACTAGAAGCCAACAGCGGCCAACTGCCGTCTGAGATCGCACAAGAAACATTACTCTCTACGTTAAACATCGCTACGGGCGTTCTCTCTGGCCCCTCCTTTGCGCGCGAAGTCGCGCAAGGTTTGCCCGTCGCACTTACGGTCGCGAGCGCGAGCGCAGAACTGCGTTCGAACTGTATCGCTGCACTACACGGAGGCCCTGTACGCGTCTACGCGAGCGATGACGTCGTGGGTGTTGAAGTAGGCGGGGCATTAAAGAACGTAATGGCAATCGCCTGCGGTATCGGCGACGGGCTCGGGCTTGGCACCAACGCGCGCGCCGCCCTCATTACGCGAGGCCTCGCAGAAATGACGCGCTTTGGTGAGGCACTAGGCGCTCGACAAGCGACGTTCTATGGCCTCACTGGGCTCGGAGATCTCGTGCTGACAGCAACGGGTGATCTGTCACGCAATCGACAGGTCGGTCTCGAGATTGGCCACGGGTGCTCCTTGTCCGAGATTCTTGCCAGCGGCTTAACGGCCGAAGGGGCGCGTTGCGCACAGGCCGTGTTACTGCGCGCGCGATCGTTAAAGGTCGACATGCCCATTACCCGAGCTGTGTGTGAAGTTTTATTTCAAGATGTCTCCCCAATCGACGCCGTCACGCGCTTACTCGCGCGCGAAGCGACAATGGAGTAAGGCCATGCGATCTCTCATCGTGCTGCGCAGTATGTCTATCCTGAGCAAAAGGGCTCGCATACTTGCGCTCAGCTGTGCGTTTGTGTTTGGCGGCCTTTCGAGTCTCGTGAATGCCCAGCAGGCTTGGCCACTTAAGCGCGCGATCCATCTCATCGTCCCCTTTCCCGCCGGCAGCTCGCCAGACCTGCTCGCACGTCTGTTGGCCGCACCTTTGTCAACGGCGCTCAACCAAACCATCGTCGTCGAAAACAAACCCGGGGCAGGTGGCAATATTGGTACCCGCTTGGCAGCGCGCGCGGCACCTGATGGTTACACACTGCTCTACACCATCAACGGGCCACTCGTCACGGCCGCGACGCTTTATAAAAAAACACTCGGCTACGATCCCTTCAAAGATCTCGCACCCATCACACTGGTTGCGACCAGCCCTAACGTGCTCGTTGTCAGTGCCGCCTTTCCAGCTACTTCGATCTCTGAGTTTGTCGCGCACGTAAAATCCAAGCCAGGCGCTGCAAATTATGGCTCTGTCGGGCCTGGTAGCGCATCGCATCTAGCTATGGAGCTCTTTAAGCATCGGGCTGGTGTAGACCTGGCCCACATTCCATACCCCGGCTTTCCTCAAGTGATGACTGCGATGATGGGTCAAGACATTCAAGCTGCGTTCATGGTTCCAGCCATTGCGATGGCGCAAGTCAAAAGCGGAAAGGTCAAAGCGCTTGCGATGACAGGCCTCGCCGAAGTGCCCGCGTTACCCGGGCTCGCACCTATCGCCAGCCAAGGCTTTCTAGGCTTTGAGGCGATTTCCTGGAATGCGATGCTCGCCCCCGGTGGCACACCCACCGACATCATTCACCGCCTGCAAAAAGAATTGTCTTTGATTATCCAAAGCGACGACATCAAGGGAAAGTTTGCCGCGCTATACTTCACGGCCGTCGGCTCTACCCCTCAGGAGCTCACGCGTTTGATGCAGGAAGACACTGCACGCTGGAACGAGGTCATCGTTCGACTAAAGCTATCACTGGATTAACACGGCCTCGCGCCGACCTAGCTGGCGCCCGCATATCCTTGCTGTCGCCACGCTTCAAACACCAGCACCGCCACAGCATTTGATAAGTTCAAACTGCGTTGCGTGGGCAACATCGGCAAACGCAAGCGCTGCTCCGGCGCAAACAATCCCATCTGTTGCGCCGACAAGCCTGCTGTTTCACGACCAAACACAAACACATCGCCTGGCTGATAGGCAACTTCACCAGCGTGCCGCGTTCCTTTTGTGGTGATCGCAAAGACACGCTCTGCAGGAGTGCCGATGGCCGCAACGGCCTGCTCCAGGCTGTCGTGCTGGGCAATCGGCTGCCAGTCATGGTAATCCAGGCCGGCGCGTCTGAGTTTGGTGTCATCGACCGTAAAGCCTAGCGGCTTAACCAAATGTAGACGTGCGCCCGTGTTCGCACACAGCCGAATGACATTACCCGTATTGGGCGGGATTTCAGGTTGAACGAGAATCACATGAAACATGGCGGCATTGTGCCAGAGCTAGCATTCAATGTCAGGTATCGACGCGTGTGGGTGTTTTTGCACCGACGAGTCCGATTACGCCACGCGCTCCAGCTTGACACAGCGCATGGGCAGCGGCATCAAGCGTACTGCCCGTCGTGGTCACGTCGTCCACCAAGCCAACCCAAACCTCTGGGAGTGGATTTTCACTTGTGTAAAGGCCACAAACACTTTGCTGGCGGGCAGCGCGATCCAACGACTTTTGACTCTCAGCACTGCGCGTGCGCGCCAGCCATAAACGTTTCACCGGCAAGCGAGATAGCCGCGAAAGCTCTACTGCGATTTCGCACGCAGGGTTAAAACCAC